>CAMOUZ010000021.1 GCA_946626795.1 uncultured Clostridia bacterium | reverse complement strand
TTTAGCTTACGTACGTTGTCGTCCGCGGCTGCCCGTAAGCGGGCCACAGCGTTCCGAGCCGCACCTTACAACCCTATGCGCGCGGCGACGCATAAGTGTCGTTCCCTACTGTAATGATGCCGATTTCGGCGTCGTAGGTCCGCCGAGTCGACAGATGGCTTTAAGCAGCCATCGCAAAAGATTGATTGTTGTCCTTTATTTAGAACGGTTCCGTTGATAAGCAGACGAGCCTGCTACGTGCTTAAACTGCCACCTCATCTCCGCGTCGAAGCCGGTACATGCCCAAGTGAAGATAGTATATCACGTTCTTAGGATCTTTGCAAGAGGAGATTTCGTCGATGTTTGTAGGGTGAAATAAAAAAGCCCCCTTTCGGGGCAGATAGGTAAGAGTATTAACCGTCCAAAAGGTTGTCGCAGAGGGCGCCATAGACGGTGCCGGCGCGGTTTTGCCAATTCTTATGGATGAAGGAGGCATTCTCGCGGCTCTCCACCACCATGCGGATCTCCACGATGGGGAGGTCGCTCTCCATCTTCAAAATCTTCAAGACGACGGTGTAGGTGCCGTCGTGATTCTTGAAATAATCGCTGCGGTATTCCTGACGGCGGCGATACTCCATGCGATGACTCTTTACAGAGGCATTGATCTCCTCGCGCAGGGAGATGGGGATGCGAGTATAGAAATTCGCAAGGCACATTCTGCCGTCGGGCGTGATATTGTAGATGTATTTATTGGAAGAGACTCTCTTATGCAGGAAGCCGACGTCTTCAAGATCGCATATCGCGTCCTTACAGTCCATATAGTTCATCCAAGCATGGTCGCTCGTGCAGAGCTCCGTGATGATGTCCTCTTCGAGGGGGACCTCCATTTTGTCCATCACATAGAGTAATATCAACTTAATAAGGGTGGAATCCTTCGCCATTGTGCGCCTCCTTGATCAGAGCAATGCGTAAAGCGCCAAGAACTCTGTGAGGTCGCTGAACTTTCTGTCTGCTTTCTTGTAGCCGGTGAGCGCGAGTTTGAGCCCCGTCCAAACGGTCTTGACGATCTTCGGATCGCCTTTTTCCAAGCAATAATACAGTCCGTCGGTCAAATAGATGAGATCCGCTCTTTTCTTCTCGGAGAGCTTATTATCGCCCAAGAAGATCGTGCGAAGGGCGGTGAGGAGACCTGCGGCTTGTTCGAGAGCAGGCTCGCTGATGACAGCGGAGGATTCGTCCCCGAGGGCGGGATCCGCATTATCGATGTCATAGAGGAAGGACTGACGAAAAGCTCTGTGATAAGGCATAAGCACGTTATCACAGAAGAGCTTGTATCGTTGATTATTATCGGGGGCAGGGTAAAACTCTCGGATGAAAGTGGTGAGACTCCTGTCTCCCTTGTCGAAATCGGAGAGAAGCCCCGTCACGAGAGCGATGATGCGTTTATTGCTTTTCGGGAGGAGGAAGATATAGCCGGACTCGGTCTTCGTGACCGCATTCGCGAGCTCGGTTTCATAATCCACCCCGCGCAAACATTCGCCGACGAATGCCTGCAATTTGTCGCTGAAAATCAGACACCTTAAAAGGTCCGTTATGGGCTTTTGCGTAATGATGAAGTTGCTATTGATGAGCGCCTTAACGGCTTCGTCGAACAGACGAAAAGCGTCTTCTTTGGTGTTGATCTTCACTCCGGGCATAATGCGAACCGATTACGCCTTGACGGAATTAAGAGACTTATAGAGAGAAGCGATCTTACGGGAAGCGGTGTTGATATGATAGACGCCGTCGCTCTTCGCTTTATTGATGACGGAGACCGTCACGGGGAGCAGAGCTTCCGCCTGCTGAACATCGCCCGCAGCGATCGCCGCATTGTATTTCTTCACGGCGTTCTTGACTTCGGAACGGATGGACTTATTGCGCAGATATTCTTCCTTGGTGATCAGGACGCGCTTCTTTTGGGACTTGATATTAGGCATATTGACTCCTTTCGGTGCTGGGCACCTTTTCTTAATGTAATAATGTACTATGTATTTTAGCATAATGAGCGCGCGTATTGCAATTATTTTTCATAATATTTTGCATTATTTCGCACACGCTGAAAGGTATGGATCGAAGAAGCGAGCTTGCGATGGAGAGCGGGGAAGGATGCCCGCAGGTGGCGGTCGAGGCGGAGAAACGTCTCGGTCGATATGTTTCTCTTCTTTCGCTTCGGGCGGGCGCCCCTTTCGGAAAAGAGGGGGAGAAAATGGAAGAAGGGAGATATCACACCCTGCTCATCGAGGGCAATGTTCTTGAAATATCCGATATTTTCGAGGAAATCTCGAAAGGGATCTCTCGGCTTCTCGCGCCGCGGCTCCGCAGGAAAAAGAAGGTCCTCGTCGTGGGGCTCGGGAATCCGAGAATGGTGGTGGACGCGCTCGGAAGCGAGACCGTGCACGCCCTTTCTTCGGGAGAGGAAAGCGGGCGTTATCTTGCCGCTCTCATCCCTTCCGTGTATGGCGTGACGGGGATCGAGAGCGCCGCTGTCGTGCGCGGCGTCGTCCGAGAGATCCGCCCCGACGTCGTCATCGCCGTGGACACCCTCGCGACGAGGCGCGCGGAGAGACTTTGCAGAGCCGTGCAGATTGGCGAAACGGGGATCGTTCCCGGCGGCGGCGTGGGAAACCGCAGAGAGAGCCTCTCCTTTGCTTCGCTCGGCGTTCCCGTCCTCTCCCTCGGCGTCCCGCTTCTTGCCCATGCGGAGCTTTGCGCTTCGCTTCCCGCGGGGCTTGTCCTGACCCCGAAAGAGATCGATCTTTACGTGCCTGCTTTCGCAAAGGCGATCGCACGGGGGATCGAAGGAGCTTTATGAGAGAAGGGAAGAGAGGATCTCGGCGTAGCGGGATTCTTCGTTCTGTCCGCTGAAAAGGAAGTCCACGTTCTGGCTTTTGACGGAGCGGACGGGGAGAACGGCTTTCACAAGGGCGGCGAGCGGAGTGACGTTTTCCAGGATCTTTGCCTTCGGAAGCGAGGCGCGGATCACCTCCGTCGCGAAGAGATAATGCGAGCAGCCGAGATAAGCGCAGTCCATATCCCCGTAAGGGGCGAGCAAGGGAGAAAGATACCTTGCGATCTCTCTTGTATCGGGGTAAAAACGCTCGATGAGCGCCGCGAGTCGGGGCGGCGTCAGGAGCACGCTTTGTCTCGTCAAGGGCGGCAGAAAAAGGCTTGTCGTCGGCGTGGTCATAAATAGCGTTTTTCCATAGGTGAGCTCGGGGCGCGGTAAGAGTCCGAAAAGGGGGAGAGAGGTCCTCTTTCTCACCGCATCCAAGGCGCAGACCGAGAGGGTATTACAGCCGAAGATCACGACGTTAGCGCCTCGCTCGCGGAGCCTTTCCACCCCGCGAAAAGCGATCTCGCGGAGCCTTTCCGCTCCTTTACTTCCATAGGGAAGATGCTCGGTGTCCGCGAAATAAAGATACCGATCGGCACATTTCAGTTTCAAAAGACGGGCGAGGAGGTTCAGCCCGCCGATCCCGCTGTCCATAATTCCGATGACCATACCCTTATATATGCGGCGTTCGCCGAGAAAGTGAAAGGGCGGGGTGAGACGCCTTGTTATATCCTCTTTTCAAGCCGAGATTTCGCTTGTAATTTGCTTTACGATGTAGTATGATAGTAAAGGTTTGCGCGCTAAGCGGCGCGCGGACAAACGGAGGATAAAATGAAAACCGATTATTTGATCATAGGAGCGGGTCCCGCAGGCATCTTTACGGCGTTGGAACTACTGAAACGCGGGTGTAAGGACAAAATCACTTTCATCGAGAAAGGCGCGGCGATCGAGAAGCGTCAATGCCCGAAAGCCAAGACGGGCGTTTGCGTGAACTGCAAGAACTGCGCCATCACGACGGGATTCTCGGGCGCGGGCGCATTCTCGGACGGGAAACTCTCTCTTTCCGCGGACGTCGGCGGGGATCTCCCCGACCTCATCGGTTACGAGACCGTGCAGGAGCTCATCGAATATGCGGACAAGATCTATCTCGATTTCGGTGCGGATAAGAAGATCGAGGGCATCGATCACGCGGATGAGATCAAAGAGATCCGCAAGAAAGCCATCCAAGCGGGCTTGAAGCTCGTGGACTGCCCCATTCGCCATATGGGCACGGAGAAGGCGCAGCAGATCTATTACGGCATCGAGCGCTATCTTTCGGAGCAGGGCGTGGAGATGTTCTTTAACAGCGAATGCACAGACCTCATCATCGAGGACGAGGTCTGCAAGGGCGCGTACGTCCGATTCAAGGGCGAGCCGGAGAAAGTGGAGGCGAAGGAAGTCATCGTCTGCACGGGTCGTCGCGGCGCGTCTTGGCTCGAAGTGATGTGCGCCAAGCATAAGATCCTCCATCAGCCCGGCACCGTGGATATCGGCGTGCGCGTGGAAGTCAGAAACGAGATCATGGAGGAGATCAACAGCGTCCTCTACGAAGCGAAACTCATCGGCTATCCCAAGCCCTTCAAGAACAAGGTGCGCACCTTCTGCCAGAATCCCGGCGGCTTCGTCTCGCAGGAGAATTACGACGAGGATCTCGCGGTCGTGAACGGACATTCCTATAAGGAACTGAAATCCGCGAATACGAATCTCGCCATCCTCTGCTCGCATAATTTCACGCAGCCTTTTAATCAGCCCATCGAGTACGCGAAGAAGGTGGGGGAGCTCACGAATATGCTCGGAAACGGCAAGATGCTCGTCCAGCGCTACGGCGACATCCTCGATGGCAAGCGCACTTGGGCGGATGAGCTCGAACACAGCAACGTTCGTCCCACCTTGAAAGACGCCGTGGCAGGAGATATCACCGCCGCGATGCCTTATCGCGCGATGCTCTCCATCATCAATTTCATCAAGAGCGTGGACGTCATCGTCCCCGGCTTCGCTTCTGACGAGACCCTTCTTTATTCGCCCGAGCTGAAATTTTATTCCAATAAGATCAAGATGGATGAGGATCTCTCCACCTCCATCGCGCATCTGCATTGCCTCGGCGACTCCACGGGCTGGACGAGAGGGCTCATGATGGCGTCGGTAATGGGCGTCTATCTCGCGCGCAAAATGACGGAGAAGAAATAAGCCGCGAGGATATCTCCGAAAGGAAAGAAATCAGCATAAGAAAAATCGCTTGCAAAATATTTCTTCCTATGCTATGATGTAGCGGTGAGCCGAAGTGGTGGAATGGCAGACGCGATGGACTCAAAATCCATTGTTGGCGACAACGTGTGGGTTCAAGTCCCACCTTCGGCACCAAAAAAGGAGCGATGAGCTCCTTTTTTTGTGTGGCGAAGGAACTTTTGCTTTGTAAAAGTGATCGCAGGGCGATTGGGACTTGAACGGGCGCAGTGCGAAGCAAGGAAGGCACAGTGCGCCTTCCGTCTGCGCCCCGGCGTGTCGGCGAGCGACAGCGAGAGTGCGAGCAAGTCCCACCTTCGGCACCAAGAGCACTCGCACAAGCGAGTGCTTTTATTTTGCGTGAGTGGGACTTGAACGGGTGGGAAGCACCGACTGAAAAAGCTTAGAAGAATAAGTAAGGAGGCGCCGAATGCAAAGCATTCGCCACCCCGGCGCAAGATAGAATTCCACCTTCGGCATCGGAAAAAGCACTTGTATCTTTAAGTGCTTTTTTCAATGAAATCCGTCCTTATGGACGGGAGAAATCCTCGCTATGCTCGGGAGAAATCACTTTGTGATGAAATCCGCACTTTGTGCGGGAGAAGGACGGATTTTATTTCACCGAGCGAGAAACACTCGATTTCACCCGAGGACGCAAGCCTGAGGATTCCACCGCGCCAAAGGCGCGATTTCACTTTTGAAAGTTTCACATATCAAAAAGGAAGCGGCGTACTCTTCTTTTTTTTACGAAAAACATTTTATTGCATAAGCTGCGCTTTTTCATATTGATATTTTCGTTTTACTATGTTATAGTAAGTAACGGTAGTAGCACAGCGGAGAAGGATATGGAATTGAAATACTACTTGGAACAAGTCAAAGGCGATATCGTTGCTTATGAGCAAGCGACGGAGTTTTTCGTGATATTTGATCGTCGGGATTCGGTTTGGAACTATATGCCTTATTCCTTTATGGTGTTTTTCCATGATTATATCGACTCGATCGTCGCGATCGACGAAGAGCAAGCCTCTTCTGTCACAAACGGTATATTGCCTTATCAAAAGTTGGAAGAATATCACAATATGTTGAATGCTAACAGATCGGGAAGTTCCCGCGTAACGGAGGAGATATCCGGGGAATGAGAAAAGAATTTTCCGCATGCTATGACCTCGTGGTCTATCAGATCTATCCGAAAAGTTTCAAGGATTCGAACGGGGACGGGATCGGCGATCTTCTCGGCGTCCTCTCCAAGCTGGATTATATAAAAGATCTCGGGGCGAACGCCATTTGGCTCTGTCCCATTTTCAAAAGTCCGCAATGCGATAACGGATATGACGTATCCGATTATAGAGCCATCGATCCGATGTACGGCAGTATGGCTGATTTTGATCGTCTCCTCGCCGCCGCGCATGAAAAGGGGATCAAGGTCATCTTGGATCTCGTGGCGAATCACACGTCGAGCGAGCACGAATGGTTCCGTCAGGCGAGGTCCTCTCGCGAGAATCCTTATCACGATTATTACTATTGGGCGGAAGAGCCCCTCACCGATTGGCGCGCGGAATTCGGTGGGAGCGCTTGGGAATATAACGAGCCGACGGGGGAGTATTATCTCCATTCTTTCGCCGTTGGTCAGCCCGACGTGAATTGGACAAATCCGAAGGTCCGAGAGGAGTATAAAGCCATCGTGGATTTTTGGGTGGCGAAGGGGGTGGACGGCTTCCGTTGCGACGTCCTCGACCATATCTCCAAGGACTTCGAGAAGGGGCTGGACCGTAACGGACCTCACCTCCATGAATATATCCGTGAGCTCTTCGGCAGGGATCACCTTCAAGATATCTATACGGTGGGGGAAGCCGAGACGACGGAGGAGAGTATCCTCGCCACCTGCGGTGAGGATCGTCGCGAGCTGAAAAGCGTCTTCCAATTCTCGCATCTCGCCGTGGGCAGAAAGGGGCGTTATACCCCCGTCCCGCATAAGATGGACGAGGTGAAAAAGATCTTGACGGATTGGCAGGATTTCACGGCGAAGCACGATCTTCTCTATATCCTTCTGACGGATAATCACGACAGACCTTGGTTTAATTCCCGCATGGGAAATGACGGTGCGCTTCGCTATGAGAGCGCTACGAATATCGCCACGATGGTCTATCTTTTAAAAGGGATCCCTTTCCTTTACGAAGGGCAGGAGATCGGCTGCGCGAATTCCCTTTTTTCGGACATTTCCGCCTTTGACGACGTGGAATGCCTCGGCTATTATAAAGAGCAAAAAGGCGTCCTCTCGGAGGAAAAGCTCCTTGAAGAGATCAATTTCGGCAGCAGGGATAATACTCGCAGACCTTTCGCCTGGGACGCTTCCCCGACGCATGGTTTCACGGACGCCTCCGCGCCATGGCTCCCTTACGCCACGCGAAGCGACGAGATCAATCTCGCTTCCGATCTCGCCTCGGAGAAGTCCGTTTGGCGGTATTATCGGGATCTTCTTGCGCTTCGCCGCGAGCACGTCTCGATCCGCCGCGGCAGCTTCAAGCAAGTAAAGAAATGGAAGAAGGATTGCTTCATTTATGTACGCGAGTACGAGGGGGAGAAGATCCTCGTCGTCTGTAATTTCGAGAGAACGCAGAAGATCACAGGTCTGCCCGAAGGTCGGCTCTTGCTTTCCAATGTCCGTCGCGACGGCGCGAACGGCGTTTATGCCCCTTATGAATGTGCGGTCTATGACCTAACGAAATAAAACGGAGAGAACTATGTTGTACGAGAAAAAGAAAGAGAAATTGACCGAAGAAATTTTCCGTGATCCGACGTCCGAATATCGCGGCGCGCCTTTCTGGTCTTGGAATGACGAGCTGAACGAGGAGGAATGCGTGCGTCAGGCGCATATCTTCCGAGAGATGGGATTCGGCGGCTATCATATGCATCCGCGCATCGGACTTGCCACGCCGTATCTCGGGGAGAAATTTATGTCCTGCGTACGCGCTTGCGTGGACGACGCAAAAAAAGCGGGGATGCTCGCTTGGCTGTATGACGAGGATCGTTATCCCTCGGGCTTTGCGGGCGGCTTCGTCACGAAGGACGGGCGATTCAGAAGAAGAGGGCTTGTCTTCACCACAAAGAAACGCGAGGAGAATGCCACCTTCTCGGAGGGCAGGCAGACGGGCGGTGCCAAGCTGCTCGCCACGTACGCCGTGCGCATCCTTCGCGGCAAGTATAAGCGTCTTGCCGAAGGGGAAAAGGCTTTCGGCGATCTTTTCTATGCGTATCTCGTCGTGGACGAACCGACGGACGGCTTCAATCAATGCGGCTATGTGGACGCGCTCTGTAAAGAGGCGCTGGACGCTTTTGCGGAATGTACGTACGGGGCATATAAGGCGGCGGTCGGCGAGGAATTCGGCAAAACCATCCCCGCCATCTTTACGGACGAGCCGCAGATGAAATTCGTCTCGCCGATGAAATGCGTTTCGGGTGGAATGGAGGCTGTGATCCCTTGGACGGATGACTTCGAGGATAGCTATAAAGCGGCTTTCGACGCGGACATTTTAGACGTCCTGCCCGAGCTCTTCTTTGATCTGGAATCGCCTACGCTCTATCGCACGCGCTTTACCTATCACATCCATCGAACGGAGCGCTTTGCGGAGGCTTTCTCGGATAATCTCGGCAAGAAGGCGGAGGCGCTCGGCATCTCCCTTACGGGACACCTGATGGAGGAGCCCTCTCTCGACAGCCAGAGCAAGGCGGTGGGCGAGACGATGCGTCATTATAAACATTTCGGCTTGCCGGGCATCGATATGCTCTGCGGCAGGCATGAATACACCACGGCGAAACAGACCGAGTCCGTCGTGCGGCAGGAAGGTAGGGAAGGAATGCTCTGCGAATGCTACGGCGTCTCGCGTTGGGTGGCGGAATTCGGCAAATTCAAAGAGGAAGGGGATTGGCTCGCCTGTCTCGGCGTGACCGTCCGCGTGCCGCACCTCTCTTATTACAGCATGCGCGGCGAAGCGAAGCGGGATTATCCGCCTTCCATCTTCTATCAAGCGCCTTGGTATCAAAAGTATAAGCCCATAGAGGATCATTTTGCGAGAGTGAATGCCGCCTTGACTCGCGGCAAAGCCTTGAATGAGGTGGCGGTGATCCACCCCATCGAGAGTTATTTCTTACATCTCGCGGTGGCGAACGAATCAAAAACGGTCTGTAAGAAGCTCGAAAAGAATTTCTTCTCGCTGACAAATTGGCTGCTTTTCGGCGGCTATGACTTCGATTTTATTTCCGAAGCCTTGCTGCCCTCGCAACGGAAGGAGGACGCGCTTGCTGTGGGCGAATGTAAGTATAAGACCATCCTCGTCCCCTCGCTCCTCACGATGCGCCGCTCCACTTTGGAATACCTTCGCGCCTTCAAAGGGGCGGGCGGAAAGGTGATCTTCCTCGGTGAGATTCCTGCGATGATCGAAGGGCTCCCCTCGGAAGAAGTCCGAGATTTTGCCGCGGACTGCGAGGTCCTTCCCTTCGAGAAGGCGGCGGTGCTTTCCGCATTGGAAGAGGAACGTTTCTTCTCCGTCGATTCCGAAAGGAAGCCGGAAGGGTATCTCGCTACTTTGCGTGAAGACGAAGACGGAAGATGGCTCTTCCTCACGTCCCCGCGCCCGGGCTTTCCTTATCCGCGTTCCGTCACCGTCACGAATGAAAGACCGGCGGTGGAGGACAAAGTACGCATCGGTGTGAAAGGGGAATGGAAAGTGACCCTGTATGACACGATAACGGGCGAGATTCGTCCCATTCCCGCGGAGACGGAAGAGGGCATGACCTATGTCTCCGCTACGCTCTATAACAATGACAGCTTGCTCCTCCGTTACGAGACGGAAGGGGAGACGCCCGCTGCGGAAGAGACGCCCGAAGAAGAGATCATTCGCGAATTCTCCTTGACGGGAGGCGTATCTTATACCTTGCACGAACCGAACGTCCTCCTCCTCGATAAAGCCAAGTGGTCCCTTGGAAAAGGTTATCATGCGAGAGGGGATCTCGATCTCATCACCGCGAAGATCCGCAAAGCGCTCGGTCTCCCGCGTTATCGCAATAATCTCCAGCCTTGGATCTGCCCGCCCGAGCCCGAGAAAGCGAAGGTGGACGTTCGCTTTGAGGTCAAAAGCGACGTGGAGCTTCCCGCCCATCTCGCCCTCGAATATGCGGAATATGAGCTCACGGTGAATGGCGAGCCCGTGACGGCGGAGCCCGACGGCTATTACGTGGACAAAGCCTTCCGCACCGTCCCCATCTCCCTCGTGAAAGGGAAGAACATCATCGACCTCCGCGTCCCGATGGGCGAATTCGATTGCTTGGAGAATTGTTACCTCCTCGGCGATTTCGGCGTGAAACTCTGCGGCACGAATGCCCGCATCGTCCCCTTGCCCGAGCGCATCGACTTCTCCGATCTCAAGAAGCAGAAGATGCCTTTCTATGGCGGCAAGATCACCTATCACACCACCTTCGAGGCAATGGGCGGAAAGGCAGAGATCTCCGCAAATTATGCTTCCGCGCTCCTCACCGTCCGCGTGAATGATGAAGAGAAAGACATCCTCTTTGCGCCTTATTCGGCGTCCTTCTCCCTGAAAGAAGGGGAGAATTCTCTCGACATCACGGCGTACGCCCCGCGCGAGAACGCATTCGGCGCCGTGCATATCCGCAGGAAATATAAGCTCTCGGACAGCCCGAAATGGTTCCATAAGACTTCGCTTCCTTGGCGCGTCCCCTGCTATGTCCTCGACCCCGGCGGCATCCTTGAACCCCCTGTCGTGAAAGAGAAGAAATAAGAAAATGCAAATACCGTTTTCGGAAAAGCCAAAATGCCCCCGCAATTTCGGGGGCATTTTTCAGCGTACTTCATCAAAAAAAACAATCTATTGTACTTTGATTGTACAGCCTCAAAATCGGTCGATTTCAGTCTTTTTTACAATCAATTTCGGGCGTGTGTTTATATCGGAGCGAAGCGGGCGGTATTCGGGGTCCCCCGCAAAGCGCACCGCCGCTTTGTGGGGTGATGTTGCCGCCGCGAGCTCCGACTTGTTTAGTATAAACACACACACTGCTGTCAATTACGAAAAAAGTGTCATTTTGCGTATTTCCCGTGGAGGGTGGGGGGAATGATTTTTTTTGAAAACTTGTAATAAAACTATTGACAAGCTAACTTGTAATGATATACAATACAAGTGCGATTGAGGGATCGTAATAAGAATCGTTGGAGGAATACAAGGATGACAAACATTGAAAAAGCAAAGGCACTGATCGGAACTTTTAATTCAGGAGATCTGAAACTGGCGGATAGTTTGCTTGCCAAAAAGTACACGCAGCACAATTTGGCGTTTGCAGACGGCAGGGAGGCGTTTATCGCAGCGGTTGCAGGCTTGCAGCAGGCACCCGTAAAAACGACTGTCAACGTTGTAAGAGCGTTTGAAGATGCCGATTTCGTCGTTTTGCAGGTCGTTTATAATTTTGCAGGTGCAGGCGATGTGGTCAATTTTGACGTTTTCCGCTTTGAAAATGGGCTCATTGCCGAGCATTGGGATAATTCGCAGGCAAAAGCCCTTGCAAATCCAAGCGGACATACCCAAATCGACGGGGGCACGGATATCGTTCCTAACGAGAATACCGAAAAAACGAGAGCCATCGTTGCGGGATTTATCGGAGACGTTTTGCGTGGAGAACGTCCCGAAAAGCTTACGTCTTATTTTGACGGAGACAACTATATTCAGCATAATATCGCAATTGCCGACGGACTATCCGGACTTGGCGCGGCACTTGGCGAAATGGCTAAAGAGGGTATTCAAATGATTTATGAAAGAACGTTCAAAGTTTTGGCTTGCGGAAATTACGCTCTCGGTATGAGTGAAGGCTCTTTCGGTGGAAAAGCTACCGTTTATTATGACCTTTTCCGCGTTGAAAATGGTTTTATCGCTGAGCATTGGGATGTTATGGAAGAGACCATGCCGAAAGAAAAATGGGCAAATCAAAACGGAAAGTTCTGAAACTTGTAATATCACGAATGACATCTCCGCCATTTTATGATATAGTATTTATGACGGAGGTGTCATTATGCAGATAACGAGCAAGTTTACGATAGGCGTTCATATTATCGCAGCTTTGGAATATTTCAAAAACGATTACAGTATGACGAGTTCCTTCCTTGCGGGCAGCGTTGGGGTAAACCCTGTGCTTATCCGCACGATCATGACGGAATTAAAGGACGCGGGGCTTATCAAGATCAGTCAAGGGAAAACGGGCATTGCGCTTGCAAAGCCTGTTGATGAAATATCTTTCTACGATGTTTATAAAGCTGTAGATTGTATTGAAGAAAATGGACTATTCCATTTTCATGAAAATCCGAACGTGAATTGTCCCGTAGGCAGGAATATCCATAAGGCGATGGATAAGAGACTTTCGAATATACAAGCCTCTATGGAAAACGAAATGAAAAACATTTCGGTCGGTGACGTGTATAAAGACATCAAAAAAGAAATGAACTTGCAATGAGGTGAAAAGATGAACAAAGTCGTAGAAGAACTGAAAAAGGTCGGAGTGTTTTATATCGCCACCGTTGAGGGCGATCAACCGAGAGTTCGCCCATTCTCTTCGGTCGCGGAGTTCGACGGAAACGCCTATATTTGTTGCGGAAATCATAAGGAGATATATAAACAGATATCAGCAAATCCAAAAATCGAACTTTGCGGAATGTATGACGGCGGGACGTGGCTTCGCGTATCCGCCGTTGCCGTGGAAGATAACCGCGCGGAAGTACAACAAGCGGTACTCGATGATTCCACGGGACCGAAACAACTCTATAAAGCGGGCGATGGACGGTTTGTGACCTATCGTTTGACCGAGATCAAAGCATTGAAGTATAACTTCTACGCCGCGCCTGAAAAGATAAAAGAAAATGAGTGATAAAGGAATCGGTGAAATGAGCGAAAAAACGAAAATGCTATCAGGAGAACTGTACGACCCGAGTGACGAAGAATTGCTTGCGCTACGAAAGAAGTGCCACGGTCTTTGTTTGAAATATAGTCAAACCACGGAAGAAGACGAGGAGATTAGAGAATCCTTGTTGAAAGAAATGGGTATTGTGCGGGGAAAGAACGTCTATTTGCAGGGACCGATCTATTTTGACTACGGCTGTTTTACTTCCATAGGGGAAAACACCTATGCGAATTTCAATCTGACCGTCTTAGACGTCTGTCCCGTTACGATAGGTAAGAACGTTTTTATGGGAACGGGCGTCAGCATAGTTGCGCCGCTTCATCCTATGAAGTATCAAGAGCGGAATATATTTATGAATGACAAAGGGATAATGACCGACAAGGAATACGGAAAGCCGATCACGATAGAGGATAATTGTTGGATCGCTTCAAACGTTACGATATGCGGCGGAGTAACGATCGGCGCGGGCTCGGTAATAGGGGCAGGCTCGGTCGTAACGAGATCTATTCCGGCAAATTCGTTTGCGGCGGGGAATCCCTGTAAGGTCATTCGTTCGATCGACAACAACGAATTATAAGGCGGATAAGAAAATGGTCGGCACAAAGTGGTGCATCGAATATTTGAAAAAATATAACGGGATCGACGCTTTGCCCGATATGCCGGACGAGGCGCTTTTCCGCGCGCTTCAAAATATCACGATGCCCTATGCGTTGTCCGAGGAGTTTTATCAAAAACAGGATGCCGTACTGCAAGATATACTTTCTCGTAAAGATATTACGAACGTCGCCGATTTTCCGGATGGTATCTCTCTTTGGAAAGGTGATATTACTCTTCTGAAAGCGGATGCTATCGTCAATGCCTGCAACAAAAAAATGCTTGGTTGCTTCGTGCCGGGGCATCACTGTATCGATAACGCCATCCATT
>CAMOUZ010000020.1 GCA_946626795.1 uncultured Clostridia bacterium | reverse complement strand
CACCGGAGCGAAGCAGGAGGTGACGGCGTCGCTGACGGTCGCCACGGTAAAATACGTTGTGGATCCCGAGACGGGCGCTTGGGTGCTTGCCGAGGCGGCGGACGCCCCTCTCGTGCGTTACGCCACGGGGAAGGGCAGTCAGCGGACGAATGTCGGAGACTATGAGACGGCGGTGGCGAGCTTCTCGGACGCAAACTATGTTTTGGCACAGGACGCGGACGCCACGAGAGAATGGCATATCACTCCGGCAACGCTGACTTACGCTTGGGATAATCTGTCGAATAACTATACGGGAAACTCTGTTATCGCAAGTTTGACCCTCTCGGGCTTGCAGACGAAAGACTGCAATTCTCAATGGAGAAATGAGTATATCAATCTGAACGTCGCATCAACTTCCGATGTCCCGCTTGATGAGCGCTCCTTCGAGGCGATCCTCGACGAGAATAAAGGGGTGTTCACTTTCAAGCATCGGACGGTCGCGTCTTTCACCATCACGATGGAATGCGTCGATCCGAATTATACGGTGCAGTCCGCTCTCTACGAGGATACGGAGAACGGCGGCAAGTACTCTTGGGGCGATACTTTCAGCATTTCTCCGAGACAGCTCCAATTCAGCTGGGTTCTTTCCGACACCTCTTATGACAAGATCTATGACGGCGCCGCCCATCAAGGCGCGTATGTCGTCAGCCCGACGAATGCGGCGGGGTCGGACGACGTCGGTTGCGTGTATTCTTACAGCGGCGCTTGCAGAAATGCGGGCAATTATACGACGACGCTTACAGGTCTCACGAATCCGAATTACACTCTCGAAGGGATCACTTCCGCGGCGCTTCAAAAGGCTTGGACGATCGAGAAACGCACGTTGACGGGCTTCGTATGGAAGAATGAAGGCGGCAATATTTATCAAGACGCGGATTACGTCTATGACGGCACGCAGCATTACGTCTTTGCCGTTGCGTCGAATGTTGCCGCGAATGATGCGGTGACTTTTACCTATGCGAATGCGAATAATACCGCTGCGAGCACGTCGTACTCGGCGACGATTACGGGGATCGCGGGCACAGCACAGTATAATTATGCTCTCCCGACTTCCGCGCCCGGCTGTAATTGGCGCATCTCGACGAGGACTTTGACCGTTGCTTGGAAAAAGGGCGGCGCGGCGGCGTCTCCGTCTTACATCTATGACGGAACGACCGTTACCTTGACCCCCGTGGTCCTTTCGGGCGCAGTGAGCGGGGAGAGCCCCGTCCTTGTCGCTTCGAGCGAATACGCCGCGAAGGACGCGAGGACGACGAGTTATGAGGCGGTAGCGGCGTTTACTTCCGCGGATGTAAATCAGAATTACGACCTTGACGCAGGCACGAAGACTTGGACTTGGACGATCACGAAGAGGACTTTGACCGTCCTTTGGAAGAGAGACGCTTCGAACGCTTTGACCTCTTATGTCTATG
Source organism: uncultured Clostridia bacterium (assembly GCA_946626795.1). GTDB lineage: Bacteria > Bacillota > Clostridia > Christensenellales > CAG-1252 > CAG-1252. The sequence goes on along the minus strand of CAMOUZ010000020.1, from coordinate 12,559 downwards.
ACGGGACGACCGTCACTTTGACCCCCGAGGTCCTTTCGGGCGCGCAGAACGGCGAGACCCCCGTGCTTTCCGCGTCGAGTGAGTATTCCAAGATGGACGTGCGTGCGGAGAGCTATCAAGCGGTAGCTTCGCTGACCAATGCGGACGTAAATAAGAACTACGTTTTGGATGAGACGACGAGGCTCTTTGCTTGGAGCATCACTCCCGCGGCGGTGAATATCGGTTGGAGCCTCTCCGGATCGGTGACGATCGTGGACGGGACGCCCACCGTGGTCTATAACGGCGGGCAGTACGTTGCCACGCCGAGTTTGTCGGGCGTGTACGGAGCGGATGACGTCGGGGCGACCGTCACGAATGACAAGAAGACGAATGCGGGCTCTTATTCGGCGGGCGTATCGATCTCCAACGGGAATTACGAGATCGCTTCGGGCGCTTCCTATGCCTATCGGATCGAAGCGAAGGCCATCTCCGTCGATAGCACCTTGGACGCGCAGACCTATGCGAATAGCCAGCTCACCTTTACGCTCAGGATCGAGGGCGTTGCGGAGGGCGATCTCAGCGCGATCCAATCGGGCGCGGCGAATAAGTTCTCTTTGCCTTCGGGCGTGACCTTGGGCTCCATCGGTTATGACGCGGGAGAGTCGAGACTGACCGTGCAGTTCAGGGCGACGAATGCCGCCACGTACACCGTCGGGATCTCCGCCCTTTGCGATAACTATGCGGTCACCTCGGGAAGCAAAGCCGTCTTCACGGTGAATAAGAAGACCATCACTTCCGTCGCCTTACAGACGAATGAAAACAGCATCGTGTATGACGGCATGTCTCATACGCCGACCATTCTCTTCGACGGGCTTGCGCTCGATCGCAATGAGATCATCTTCGGCGAGGGCACGACAGCGAGCGAGACGAATGTCGGCGAGTATCACATCGTGGTCACGGGACTTGCAAGCGCCGCGAATTACGCTTACGCGGGTTCCGAAGACTTGTCTTGGGCGATCACGAAGAGACCCGTCACCATCTCCTTCGGGACTACGAGCGATCATACGGATTGCATCTATGGCAATAATAATCAGCTTACGATCTCCGTGCAGGGCGTATGCGCGCATAGCGCCGCGTCTTTGGAAGGACTTATTACCGTTACGGACGATGCGGGCGCGAAGACGTATTCCGGTTCGCAGGCGGTGATCGATTTCAGCGCCGTGGATCATAGAGAAGCAGGCGGATATACCATTATGGTTTCGCCCGGCGAGTGGACGAATTACGAGCTTTCGAGCGCGGCGTTCCATACCGTGAATATCGCCAAGAGGACGATCTCGGCGGCGCTTGACGCTTCCTCGCTCACCTATAACGGCGCTCAGCAGACGAAGGGCGTCAATGTGACGGGCGAGAGATCCGCAGACAGCGGAAAAGTGACTTCCGTCACCGGCAATACCGGCACGAATGCGGGCTCCTCTTATACGGCGACCGTGACGATCAAGAACGCATATCAAAATAACTACACCTTCGCGGGCAGTGTGACGAGTGTAAATCTCGGTTGGTCCATCGCGAAGAAAGAGCTTACGGTGACAAGTTCGGGCAACGTCGTTTATGACGGACTTGCGCATACCTATTTCACGGTTTCCGGTGTCTCGAATGCAGATTCGCTTTGTGACTTTACGAATAATGTCAAGACGAATGCCGACACCTATTTGCCGGAAGTTTCTTTGAAAAATTCGGCGTGGGTGAATTACAAGTTTGCGGGCATTGAAACGCAAGCCTACAGCCTTGCTTGGATCATATCGCCCAAGGGGATCACTATCACAGGTGATGCCGCCGGCAAAGAAGAAACGTATAGCGGATCGGCAAAGACTTTTGTCGTCAATTCGAATGCGGGTGCGAATACGATCACCGTTACAGGGAATACCGCCACGAATGTGGGGTCTTACTCCATGACGGTGGAAGTCGCGAACGGAAACTATGTCATTTCGAGTTATCCTTCGTCTTGGACAAAGAACGGATCGAAAATCTCTGCTTCTTGGACGATCAAGAGACAGACGATCAATGCGCCTGTTGCGACGCAGGATCTGATTTATACGGGCGAGGAACAGACCTATCCTTTTGCTGCTTCTGCCTTCTATACGATCGATAATAAAACGGGAACGAATGCCGCAAAGTATATGGCGACTGCGACGATAACGAACGCGAATTACTGCTTTGGTTGGACGAATGCGACTCCGATCACCAATACGACGATCGAATGGACCATTGCGCCTAAGGAAGTGACCTTGAATGTATCGAAAATATTGTATGAATACACGGGTGAAACCATCCGCTTGACGTATAATACCACTCCGTCGATGGTGACGATGAGCACGACGAATATCGAAAAGACCGAAATCGGTCAGTATCAAGCGCACTTTATTTTGGGAAGTGATTATTGTTTTGCAGGTGGGGCGTCTGAGAAAACGATCGCTTGGGAGATCGAAAAAGTTAAGCTTTCGGTCGTCTTCGACGATCAACGCGAAAGCACCGAATATTCCGGAGTGCCACAGCGCATCAATGTCAGCATTTCGAGCCAAGGCGGCGTCGATTATGAGGGTAAATGTCTTATATCGCACGCAGTGAAGACCAACAGCGGAAATTATACGGCAACTGTTACTTTAAATCTGAGTCAGGCAGAGGAAGGCAAATTCGAGCTGACGGGAGTCACGACGTATCCTTGGACCATAGCCCCCAAGGAGGTCGAATTACGTGTTTCGCAGAAGACCTTTGATTATGATGGGAATTGGCATTCGCCTACATTCCATGTTTATGATGCAAATGGGGATGAAGAAACAAATGCAATGCAATGTATCTCCCCAAGCGGAATCAACAAGCAAGACGCGTCATCCATCCCGTACATCGCGATTTACACCTTGACTTCTCCCAATTATTACTTTAAGCAAGGCGAAGGCGTGAATAGTATCACAAATAGTGCAAAGACGGTCGCTGAGGCGTATTGGACGATCAATGCAAAAGAAGTTACCTTGAATATTACGGCAAATAGCTTTACGTATGATGGGACGGCAAAGAACATCAGCTATACGTTGTCCGAGACCAATGTGCCCTTCGATCTTGTGGGGAATGCGCAAACGGATGCAAATACTGCAAATGCTCCTTACTGTGCAGTATTTACCCTTACGTCTAAGAACTATAAGTTTGTGGCGGGTACCGATGTCGATTCGGTTTCCTTCAATGAAAGCGGGTATCATTCGGCTACGGTGTATTGGGAGATCGCCCCGAAGAAACTGTCGACCACAGGCGCCATCCTGAAGGTTCGTAAGAAGGGAGAGTCGGCTTGGGCGAATTACACCGGCACGATATATTATGGAGGCGAGGATACCTTTGAATATGAAGTTTGCTTGTTCGTTGAGGGAAATGATGTGAGCGAACAGGAGATTATCCTTTATAATGAGCAAAAGACGTGCAGCGTAACGGGATTCGGTACGTACAATATCAATTGTAAGTTCACGAAGAATTATCTCTTCAACAACAATAGCAACGAAATGAACTTCACTGTGAAAACCGCGGTCTTGGATCTTGATATCGCGGCGCTCGTCGCCAAGAATCCGTCCTATGCATCGGCGGAGGCTCTCAAAAACGCGATCTCTACCGAGTCGGGCGTTATCAATCGTTTGGAGTTTAAGTATTATAAGCCGTCTGCATATCCGAATGGTAACCCCACTTCTGAGTCCGAAGTGTTCGCGACCCCCGGTACTTATTATATCGTTGTCAGTAAGAAGAACGAAAGTTTCAGTAGCATTACGTTTAAAACGAGAGCGACGAGCTTCGTCGTGTCGCAATAATACAGCAGGAGAATAAGGCAAAATGGGAATAGGTGATACAGAAATAAAATGGTCGGAACGAACGTTATGGCAGTCTCTCGGGCAACCGGATAAGTGGCTCTATGATTCCAAGATCGTTCTCACGGAAAAAGGCGAGATGTTATTTCGCCCGCTGTATGACAGCTTTGAGGATTATTGCGCCGCCGTCGGGAAGAAGATAGGCGGGGCGTGGGATCCTTCCGTCGGCATTGCGTCGGTGGATACGTCCGATCTCGATTATTTGGCGTATAAGGCGAAGATACAGAGGAAACCGGCGGATTATTGCATCGTGAAAAAGGGGGAGAGCTTCCCCGCGGGAGAGCGCCCCGATACGGCAGGCTATGACGCCAAAAAGCTCCTTTTCGCTTTCTTTCATGATCTTGACAAGCCGAAGGATTTCAGCTGTGAAAAAGTCCTTAATACCTCTTGTAATAAGATAAAAGAGAAGATCGCGGCGACGAATTTTTACAGCGACGGTATCGCGGACGAATTCGGGCTCAAAGGAGAGGACAGAGAAGACAAGGTCGACGTCCTTCTCTTCGTCCGTAAATTCGCGAGCGAGATCGAGGCGGCGCAGGAGCGCGCGGCGCGGAGAAAAGAGCTTTTCGCAGAGTTTTGGAAAAAGAAGAAAGAAGCTTTCTACGATAAATATATCGTCAGCAAGAATGTCAAATATCCGGGCACGGATAAATCTTGGTTCCGCCCCATCAAATGGGACAAGATCCTTTCGCGCGTCACCGTCATCGAGAGCGCGATCGGGAAAAAGAACGTGGATTATGAGAGGATCTTTTCTTCGTATATCTCTCTCGGAGATTACACCGCTTTGAAGAACTACGCGTCTTTCCGCGTAGATCTCGAAGGCGATCGTCTCGTTTATCCGAATTATACCCTCCCCAAGTTCCTTTTTAAGTCCGCGGGGAAAGCAAAATGCGAGTTTGACGACAAGGCGGGGCAGTTCGCCGTCACGAATAAGTCCGGCAAAACGGGTTTCGCGGAGGAAGCGCGTAGCGTCTCGGCGAAACAAGCCTTGAAATTCTTCTCTGCTTACGTGCGTTATTTACAGAAGAACGCTTCTTCCTTGTCGGAAGGGAAGGAGGTGAAGACGGCGTGGGATCTTTATAATCTCGACGCCGCGGATCTCGGCAGAGATTATCGGAAGGATCCCGCGTTGGCCGCGCTTTTGCAGGATTTTGCCGACAACGCGAGCTGCATCGAGGAGATGCCCGACGAAGCACTTCTTTTCGATATGAGCCGAGTCCTCCTCGGGCTTCTTTTGGACACCTTGGCGGAAGAGGAGATCGCGAAGTTGAATAAGAAAGAAAGCGCGCTTCGCAAAGCGCCCGTCACTTTCTCCTTCTTCTTCTTTGCGGGGCTTCTCGCCGTATATGGGATCTATCGTTACACCTTGATCGATCAGCTCATCGGTCAGCTTGCTTTGACGGCGCTCGTGACCTTGCTCGTCGTGACGTATATTACGATATGCGGCGTCGTCAGTCGAAATAAGGCGTATGACCGCCCCTACGGAAAGAAGCGCGACAAGAAGAGCGATTATGGAAAAAAATTCGGAAAAGGCCGCAGATGGGCGTGCTCCCTCGGGATCATTTCCTTCCTGCTTTTGGTCACGGGCTGTTATTTTATGGGGCGCTATGACGCGTACGACGAGTCTTATTATTATAATCGCCGCGCGGATCATACGATGGTCGTTGCGGGGCTTTTCGATAGGAGCTTGACCGATATCACGATCCCTCGTGTCTATGAAGATTATGAGATCATCGGCGTAGCGGCGAATTCTTTCATCTTGCCGAATCAATTGCAAAGCGTCACGCTGGGATCGAATTGTACGACGGTCGGAGCGAATGCCTTCCGTAATTGCGATCAATTGGAGACGGCGGATCTCTCTGCCGCACCGGTCACTTTCGGCGCGCATGCTTTTGAGAATTGCGGCGCTTTGACCACCGTGAAGCTGCATTCCGCTACGACGGAGATCCCCAAGCATTGTTTCAAAGCTTGTCCCGCGCTCGAAAATCTGACGGGTGGCAAGAACGTTACGAAAGTGGGGGACGGCGCTTTCCAAGGCTGTTCGGTTTTGGACGCCACGCAGAAGGTCTCCTCCGTAAGCGAAGTAGGGGATAAAGCCTTTTACAGGACAGCTTCCTCCAAGGCGTATCTCGACCGTTATCTCTCGGTAGGGGATTATGCTTTTGCAGAGTGCTCCTCGATCCGCGAGTTGCGTTATTCCGCCCTCGCTCCCGAGCTGAAAATCGGAAAGGGCGCTTTCTCCTCCTGCGAAAGCTTGGAGAGAGTGGACCTCGTCTTCTCCGGAACGACGATTCCCGAGAAGCTTTTTGCGAATTGCGAAGCGCTTACCGACGTGCAGCTCCGCGGCACCGTGAGCCGCATCGAGAAAGGAGTCCTTTACGGTTGCGGCGCGCTCGACGCCATCACCCTTCCTTTCATCGGGGATGAGATCGGCGCGTTTAAGGATATGGGTTATTTCATCTCCTCGGAAGGAAAGAAGACTCTCCGCAAGATCACGATCTTGGACTCTGCGGAAATGGTGGTCGTCAAGGACGGCTTTAAAGACTGTGAGTCTTTGGTCTCTCTCTCTTGCAATACCATCACGAAGGTGGAAGAGGCGGGCTTCAAAAATTGCGCCCGATTCCGCGACATCTCCTTCGCGGGGATCACCACCATCGGGAAAGAAGCTTTCGCGAATACCGCGCTGGAATCTTATTCCTCGGGCGCCGTCGTCACCGAGATTGGGGACAAGGCTTTTGCGGGCTGTCAGTCGTTGCAATCGGTGAGCATTATGGACCCGAGCCTGAAACTCGGAAAAAAAGTTTTCGACGATTGCCCGATGCTTTCCGTTTTCCGTTGCGCCGCGATCGGCTCGGACAAAGATCCGCGCACGTTGCAGTCCGTTGTCGGCTCCTCCGTTTCGGCGTTGGAGACGGTCTATGTGACGGATCAAGCCTCTCTGGCTGCGTCGGCGTTCGATGGTTGCGTTTCGCTTTATAAAGTGGTGCTCGGAGACAGGATCGAAGAGATCCCCAAGTATTGCTTCAAGGATTGCGCCTCGCTTTCCGTCGTGGAGGCTGCAAATCTCAGTAGCATCGACACGGGCGCTTTCTATGGCTGTGAGAATTTGAAGAGCGTGCCTTGCATGGGCGCCTTGGTCGAAGTGGGTGCGGAGGCATTCTCCTATTCGGGCGTTACCGCCTTTTTGGGGACTGCGGCGTTGGAAAAGGTGGGGTACAGAGCTTTCGCGTCTTCCGCGCTTTCGACGCTCGATATCTCCGATTCGCTTAGCGCCAAGATCGGAAAAAAGGCTTTCACCGATTGCAACGCCTTGACTTCCGCCTCTTTGGCGTATTTGGGCTCGGAAAAATCTCCTTGTACGATGGATGATATCTTCGGATCTACGAAAAGCAGTCTTACCACTGTCGGGCTCGGCGGAAAATGCGAGAAAAAGGGATGTTTTGCGGGATGCACGAGTTTAAATACCGTGTATCTCTCCGATGATCAGACCGTCATCCCCGCAAGCGCATTTAAGGATTGCTCCTCGCTTTGGCGCGTCGAGGCGCCCGCCGTCACCGTCGTTAAGGAGGATGCTTTCCGCGGTTGCGAATGGCTTTCGTCGATCTTGTTCGAGTCCTTGGAGCGCATCGAGAAAAATGCGTATCGAGGAACGGGCGTGCGTTATTTGAAGGATCTGCCGTCTTTGACGTATATCGGCGAAGGCGCGTTCGCCGAGTCCGACTTGGAGAGCGTCTCGCTCCCGAATGCGGAGCTTTCCTTCGGCAAGGGCGCTTTCGATCAATGCGAAAGACTCACGGACGTGGAACTCAGCCGCCTTTGTTCGGGGGAGAAGCCCACGACGATGAAGAATGTCTTCGGCACGACCCGCGCCAATGTTCTTTCGATCTCGCTTTCTTCGCAGCCCGAGCTTGCGAAAGGCGCTTTCAGCGGGTGTTATTATCTCACAGACCTTGTCTTGGATACGCCCATCGAGCACGTCCCGAATCAAGCCTTCGAGGAGTGTTTCTTCCTCTCGCATTTGACCTTGAACGGCGTGTCCAGCATCGGCAAGAAGGCCTTCTTCCGCTGTTACGCCTTGGATAAAGTCCCCTGCGAAACGATGGTTACGGAGATCAAAGCGAGCGCTTTCCGCGAGTCCGGCGTGCTGTCTTTCGAGGCGGGCGCGGGCCTTCGCGAGATCGGGCGCAATGCCTTCCGCGATGCGGAGGATCTTCTCTCCGTCGATCTTTCTTCCGCCACCGACCTTTCGATCGGGAAGAAGTCCTTTGCAGAGTGCGATCAGCTCTATGACGTGAGCGTTTATGATTTGGATCGCACGATGAAAGAGATGTTCGGCGAGAGCAGAAGCATGATCGGGCGGCTTGAAATCATCCGTCCCATCAAGAAAAGGAATTGTTTCGAGGGATGTACGAGCCTCGTTTCGATGACCCTTTCCGACGAACAGGTCGTCATCCCGACGGGCGCGTTCTACGGATGCAGTTCGCTTTATTCCGTCGTGGGTAAGAATGTGACGGTCGTCAAGAAAAATGCTTTCCGCGACTGTTATGAGTTTTCCGATTTCCAATGCGGGGAGCTCACGGAGATCGGGAATTTTGCCTTCTATCGTACGGCGATCAATTATTTTACGGGAACGGACGCATTGAAGGTCATCGGAAAGGATGCTTTCGAGAAGAGCGGACTTTTGTCGGTCGAGATCGATGGCGCGGACACCAAGATCAAGGAAAATGCTTTCGCGAATTGCCCGGATCTCATCAGCGTTGTCTTTAACCGTATCGGGACGCAGAAATCGCCGAAGCCCCTTTCTTATCTCCTCGGGGGGAAGGGTGTGTCTTGGGTACAATCTGTGACGATCACGAATCAGACCTCCATTGCGGACTCTGCTTATCGTAAAGCGTATGATCTTGTGTCCGTGAAGTATTTGCAACCTGCGGAGAAGATCGGGAGCAATGCCTTCCGCGGATGTTATTCCTTGAAGAACTTCGATTTCTCGGGTGCCACGGAGATCGGCGCCTGCGCCTTCTATGAGTGCAGTGACCTCCTCGCCGTAAATTTCTCGAATAATCTTCAAAAGATCGGTCGCTCCGCTTTCTCGGGATGTTATAATCTGGCTTCGGTGACGATTCCGGATTCCATCGAGAAGATCGAAGAGAGAGCTTTCTATAAGTGCAGCGGGATTCAAGAACTGAATCTCGGCAAGAATGTAAAAGTCATCAATCGTAAAGCGTTTGCGTATTGTTACGGTTTGGATTATGTCATATTCAATCAGGGCATTGAGACCATCGAAAGCTCGGCGTTTCGCGATTGCCATTATATGTATGCTATCGCGCTTCCTTCTTCCATTAAAAAGATCGGTACTTTTGCCTTCTATGAATGCGCGAGCAGTGCCTCCACTGGCGGGCTGCTTGTTTATTACGGTGGCACGAATGAAGATTGGGAAGACGTCAGGAAGAGTATGGCATTTACCGGCGCGTATCATAGTATGAAGCCGAATTCCTATTCTACTTTGTCGGATAGAGAGAACGGAAATTACAGTAATTACTCGAATTACTATAATTGATGGCCTTGCTTTCCCCGAAAGGACAGAGCATAGAATACAAATGTGAAATGACCTTTTGCCGCCCGTAGGGAAGGCGAAGGAAAAGGAGTGGAAAATGAATTTCGGACAAATACTGCTTGCGGCTTTGATGCAGGTCTTGTTTTGGGTGGGCGCCGTCATTCTTACGGGCGTCATCATCGCCTGCTTGAATACGCTTTTTTATCGCTTTGTGGGGACGAAAAGTCATGCGGTCTGCGTCGCCACGGCAGTCATCGGCACGCCGATCCATGAGCTCGGGCACGCCTTCTTTTGCCTTGTTTTCGGGCATAAGATCACGGCGATCAAGCTCTTCCAAGCCAGCTCGGACGACGGCACGCTGGGCTATGTCTCTCATTCGTATAATCCCAAGAATGTTTATCAGAGGATAGGGCAGTTCTTCATCGGCGTCGGACCCATCATCTTCGGCTCGGGCGTCCTGCTCCTCCTTCTTTTCCTTTTGGTGCGTCCCGCCTTTTCAAGCTTGGCGGCGGCGATGCAGATCCTCAGCGGCGGCGCTTATAATATGAGCGAGTATTTCCCCTTGATCGGGAAAGGGTTCGCGGGCTTTTTCAGGAAGATGTTCGCCGCAGAGAATTTCAAGACTTGGACGTGGTGGGTGATGCTCCTCTTGGGCTGTATGATCGCTTTGCATATGCGCCTCAGTAAGCCCGATATCGAGGGGGCGAAGCTCGGTCTCATCTTGGTGATCGCCATCTTCGCCATCGTGCCCATCATCGTGGGCGTCATCAGCATGAAGGCGATGCTTGTCGTGACGGGAGCGATGACCTCCGCGGCGATCTACGTGATATGCGTCTATCTCCTCGCCATCATGTTCGCGACGATCTCCGTCCTCGTCGCGCTCGCCATCCGCCTCATTATCATTCTCTTTAATAAGATACTGCATCGGAAGTGATGAATTCATTCTCCAATGTGCCCTGAGGCACATTTCATCCGCGAAGCGATATCATTGCGCAGAGCGGAATATATCATTCAAAAAATCTCGGACATCATCCGAGATTTTTTTGTGTGAACTCACCTATTTGCTTTGCTTGTGCAAAGCACTCACTTCGATCGTGGCTCCCTATTCGATCCCCGCGGGGAGTGGATAAGGATGTCCCGGCGGGAATCCCCGTCTGTACGGGCCTACCCGCTGAAAGTACATCATAGCACTTTCACTTTGCTTGCGCAAAGCACTCGCTAAGCGAGTGGCTCCCTATTCGATTCCCGCCGCTCATACGCAAAAAAGCAGTTCATTCGGAACTGCTTTTTGGTACTCCCGGCGGGAATCGAACCCACAACTGCCCCTTAGGAGCCACGGTTTGGCTTTAAAATCTTGTATATTTATGTAATTTTATTTCAAAATATGCAATAAAGTGTGTTTTATTATTAAATATTTTTCATCTTTTTGACTAACTTTTAATGCCAGAAATAAAAATAATGCCAAATTAATGCCAAAATAATACCAAAAATAGGGCTGGTTTTTTCATCGTTTATTTACGAATGTGTGAAATAAAATGTATAAAAATACTTCACATATCCAAATAATCGTGTTATCATATATGTGATATATAACTGTGTGATTGTTTCACACGAGGAGTTTACTATGAATAATTTAGCTTCGTTATTGCATGAACAGGAGTTGTTAAAATCGAGAATAGGAAAAACAATGTATGGTACCATCGAGATAAGAGAACGCAGTGGAAAGAAATATATCTATATCCATTTCCGTGAAGACGGTATCTATCATACGAAATATGCGGGAGAGTATTCGCAGGAATTGTACAACATCATTCTCGAAAACAATCAGCTTGTTAAACAATATAAGAAAAGATTAAAGGAGATCAAAAAGGACCTCGGCTTGATGCAGTATTCTTCTACAGAATTAGCTGATTCTGTAAAAATCAATATTGACCTTGCCAGAAGGAATCTTGTCGATTCTATCTACAAACAGGCAATGTTAGAGGGCGTTGCTACGACATACTCCGATACCGAAACGATTGTGAACGGTGGGTTGGTCAAGGATATGACCGCTTCCGATATTTCTAAAGTTGTCAATTTAAAACACGCATGGGAATTTATCTTGGGAGAAGGGGTAATCACCTATCCAACGAATTACGCCGTGCTGTGCCAGATCAACGAAATCGTAGAAGAAGGCTTTTCTTACACTGCCGGAAAACTGCGTAGTGTACCTGTTACTATCGGCGGATCAAAATACATCCCGCCTCTTCCGTTTGAGACGAAAATAAAAGAAGAACTCGTTGATATCTTATCTAAGCCTACTTCGTATGAAGTGGCTATAGAACTGTTGTTATACGTTATGAAAAAGCAACTCTTTTTAGACGGAAACAAAAGGACGGCGGTGATCTTTGCCAATCACTATCTTATCAGTCACGGAATGGGAATTGTGGTTATTCCGGCAGAGCTCGTTTCAGAATACAAAACCCTTTTAATACGTTATTACGAAACGGATGATCCTCAAATTAAAGAGTTCCTAATGGAAAAGTGTTTAACCAAGGTTTTATGACTATTGATAATAGCTTAAACAAGGCAGTACAATAAAGATATGGAAGATACTAGAGTACCCTTAATATATGAAGAGAAGAATGGCAGAAACAATTTGAAAGATTTCACTAATATGCCTCAGTTTTCTGCTTTCCAGCCATTTGTTGATAAATATCCTAAGTATGCACTCCAAATGGATGGTATTCTTGATTATGATGTTTGGAATAAAGATGATTTACATATAATGTTTTTATTAAAGGATAGCTACCGGACAACTAACTACGATTATTTATGGTCTTATGTAATTGATAATTGCCACGATATGGCAGCCTTTAAGGATCGTACTTGGAAAAACGCACTGTCGTGGATAAATTGTATAAGAAGTGGATTTGGTTATCATGAAGAAATCTCTGACATATCGAGCATTGCTTATATGAACATATCAAAGCTTGCAATTGATGGGAATCAAGGCACTAGAACACGAAAAAGCACTCTTTATTCTGCTGTTGAAAATGATTCCGATTTGCTTTATAATCAATTAAAATCTATTTCGCCAAAAATCGTTATTTGCTGTGGCGTTCATGATGGAAAAGCATTGCAT
>CAMOUZ010000019.1 GCA_946626795.1 uncultured Clostridia bacterium | reverse complement strand
GCAGCTATCCGCTGCAACTTTCCTTATTATACTACTTTACTCTGAACTTTGCAACTACACTTTCCGGCGCAAGGTCATAATGTTTGAAAGTCATCATGAAGTTGCCGCGGCCTGCCGTCGCACTGCGGAGCTCCGTAGCGTATCCGAACATCTCGCCGAGCGGGACTTCCGCCTCGACGTTTTGCGCGGTGCCGTCAGACTCCATCGCCTTGACCTTACCGCGACGCTGCGCGATGGTATTCATGACCGCGCCGAGATAATCCTCCGGCACGGTGATATTCACCTGCGCGATCGGCTCGAGAAGAGCCGTGCCCACTTTCTCCATCGCGGCTTTGAAAGCCATGGAGCCTGCGAGCTTAAAGGCGAGCTCGGAGGAGTCCACCTCGTGGTAGCTACCGTCGTAGATACTCACATGGAAATCAAGGACCTCATAACCGAACTGACCGGTCTTGGACGCCTCGCGGATACCGTCCATAACGGCGGGCAAATACTCCTTCGGAATGGAGCCGCCGACGGTATTATCCTCGATGATGACGCCGGATCCGGGCTCACCCGGGGTGAGCTTGATCTTACAATGACCGTACTGACCGTGACCACCGCTCTGACGGACGTATCTTCCTTCCACGTCGCAGGCGCCCTTGAAGCGCTCTCTGTAAGCGACTTCGGGCTTGCCGATATTCGCTTCCACGTGGAATTCGCGCACCAAACGATCCATAATGATCTCGAGGTGCAGCTCGCCCATACCCGCGATGATGGTCTGCCCCGTCTCCTTGTCCGTATAGACACGGAAGGTCGGGTCTTCCTCCGCGAGCTTCTGGATCGCCACAGCCATCTTGTCCTGACCTGCTTTGGTCTTGGGCTCGATCGCCTGCGTGATAACAGGCTCGGGGAAGGTCATCTCACCGAAAGCGATGGGGTACTTCTCGTCGCAGAGGGTATTACCCGTCGTCGTATTTTTGAGACCGATGACCGCGCCGATATCGCCCGTGCAGAGGCAATCCACCTCTTTACGCTCATTCGCATGCATGCGGAGAATACGGTTGATACGCTCGCTCTTGCCTTTATTCGCATTGAGCACGCTGTCGCCGCTCTTCAAAACGCCGCTGTAAACGCGGATGAAGGTCAGCCTACCGACATAGGGGTCGGTCATGATCTTGAATGCAAGAGCGCTGAAAGGCTGATCGTCCGCAGGAATGCGGGAGAGCACCTTATCGTGCTCGTCGGGATCGATGCCTTCGGTCTCGCCGATATCGATCGGAGAGGGCAGATAATCCACGATGGCGTCGAGGAGCGCCTGCACGCCCTTATTCTTGAAGGCGCTGCCGCAGAGCACGGGCACGATCTGATTCGCAATGACGCCCTTACGAAGCGCCGCTTTCAGCTCGGGGACCGTGATCTCCTCTTCCATAATGAATTTCTCCATGAGGGCATCGTCGCATTCGCAGATCTTCTCCACGAGCACGGCTCTCGCCTCTTCCGCCGCCGCTTTCATATCCGCGGGAACGTCCACAACGTCGAAGACCTTGCCGTCGTCATTATGATACACGTCCGCCTTCATATTGAGAAGATCGATGATGCCTCTGAACTCCTTGGCTTGTCCGATGGGGAGCTCGAAAGCCACGGCATTCGCGCCGAGCCTGTTCTTCATCATCTCGATAACGCGGGGGAAATTCGCACCCTCGATATCCATCTTATTCACGAAAGCGATACGGGGGACTTTGTACTTCGTCGCCTGACGCCACACCGTCTCGGATTGGGGCTCGACGCCGCTCTTCGCACAGAAGACCGCCACAGCTCCGTCCAAAACGCGCAGGGAACGCTCCACCTCAACGGTGAAGTCCACGTGTCCCGGGGTGTCGATGAGGTTGATCGCGCAGTCATTCCAGGTGACGGTGGTAGCCGCGGAGGTGATGGTGATACCACGCTCCTGCTCCTGCTCCATCCAGTCCATCGTGGCGCCGCCTTCATGGACCTCGCCGATCTTACGGGTCTTTCCGGTATAGTACAAAATACGCTCGGACGTGGTCGTCTTGCCCGCGTCGATATGCGCCATAATACCTATATTTCTCGTACGTTCAATGGGATAGTCTCTCATCTTTCTGTCCTACCAACGATAGTGAGCGAATGCCTTATTGGCCTCAGCCATACGATGCATCTCGTCTCTCTTCTTCACTGCGTTGCCCATGCCGTTCGCCGCGTCCATCAGCTCGCCGGCAAGTCTCTGATCGCTCGTCTTCTCGCCGCGCTTTCTCATAAACGTGACGAGCCAACGGATGCCGAGCGTCTGTCTTCTTTCCTCACGGATCTCCTGCGGGACTTGGTACGTCGCGCCGCCGACCCTTCTCGCCTTCACCTCGACTTGCGGCATAACATTCGCAAGCGCCTTCTTGAAGATATCGAGAGGCGCGGTGCCGGTCTTTTCCTCTATAATAGCAAATGCCCCATACACGATCGCCTGCGCCGTACCCTTCTTGCCGTCGAGCATGATCTGATTGACCAGCTTCGTCACGACCTTGTCATGATAAATAGGATCGGGCAGAACGTCACGTTTAGGCACACCACTTCTTCTTGGCATACTTTATTATCTCCTTATATATTATTCTTAAATCGTTATTATTTAGGTTTCTTTGCACCGTACTTGGAACGAGCCTGCTTGCGCTTAGCCACGCCGGCAGTATCGAGCGCTCCACGCACGATATGATACCTAACACCAGGTAAGTCCTTCACCCTGCCGCCGCGGATGAGCACGACGCTGTGCTCTTGCAGGTTATGTCCGATGCCGGGAATGTACACGGTACCTTCCATGCCGTTGGACAAACGCACCCTCGCGATCTTACGCATAGCAGAGTTCGGCTTCTTAGGCGTAGTGGTAGTGACCGAGAGACACACGCCGCGACGTTGCGGGCAGCGCTGCAAGATCGGCGCGAGAGTCTTGGACTCTTGCTTCTCTCTACCGTGCCTAATTAACTGATTGATTGTTGGCATATCTTGACCTCCTTATAGTCTTCCTGCTCTCCGTCAACCCTTGGAGAACATTCCGGGATGCCTTCCGCCTTCGGAAGGACTTTTGCGCATATCCGAAGTTTCCTTCGGGAAACGACTGCTCCCTTCTCACCTCACGAGCCCTACGACCGCCGCGCCGACATCGATCTCCGCTGCCTTGCCGAGCTCCGCCATAGTGGGGCCGCTCTTCAAGAGGACGTCTCTGTCCGCGATGGCGTCTCGCACCGCTCGCTTGATGAAATCTTCGCAATCGGACGACACGATTACACACCATAATGTGCCGTCTGTAACACCCCGCAAAACCTGCTTCAGCCCAACAAGTTTCTTGGGAGAATTATCCATTAAAGACTTATAGTCTTCCGTCACAAGTCACCTCAAATGACGACAAAATTACTTGCAATTTCTCACAAGCCTTTTTATTGTATCAATTCTGCCGAGGATAGTCAAATATTTATTTGAATTTTTTTACGAGAAAATGCAGGACGAAGAAAAAGCGGCAAAAGAAGGGGCGAAAAGGCGCCGTCTCCCGCGAAAGCCGACCTATGGTCGGTAAAGAGTAATCGGCGATGTTTCGGCAAGCTCAACATGACATATAGAGCAGAGAGAACGCACGACTCATTCGTCATCCTGAGCAAAGCGTAGCGTAGCGTAGCCGAAGGATCGCCGCGTATTCTTGCTCCTCTGCTCTGCCCAAGCAAAGGCTGCCCTGCAGGCAGTACGCGATAATCGGCGATACGCTCCGCTTCGGGCTTCGCCCTTCGGTCGGTATGACACAGTATGATCCGTCATCCCGAACCCAAGCTCAGTCCTGCACCGTTATATCGTCATCTTGAGCCGAAGGGCCGCGTAGAGCCTACGGTGAATAGCGAGGCATTCGAGGAATCGTGCTCGTGCCCGCAAACTTCATATCCCCCTATTCGGGAGAAAAGTCGCTTATTTTTAAGAGAAAGTACTCGATTCTCCCCGCGGCGGAATCGGAAAAAGAGACACCCCGAAGAGTGTCTCTTTTTTTGTGCTTTTGCTTGGTCAACGAAGGCTTAATCGGAAACCTCTCCGTTTACAAGCGTAGGATTGGAAGTGTAGGTCGGGAGCATAAGGATGATATCTCCGATCTGTCCGCCGACGTTCTTTTTGACACTTACGTAATCACCTTCTTCGCCCGGGAATTGAACGAACTGCATATGATTCGTGTCTATCTCGACGCCATAAATCGGATGTGTCGGATTATCAAAGTTCTTATTAACACTTGTTCCTTCTCCGAATTCCAAAGCAGGCTGTCCGCCATCTTTATCATTCGCCCAATCCGTTCCGTACTCTGTACCAACGCGGCGCACTAAAACGGCAAAGTTCATATACTGGTGGGCGACATCCTGCACGTGACGCTCCGAGGCGCCAAGCGGCTGTATATCCGTTAAGCCCTGTTCGATCATTCCCGCCACTTGCGGCGCCATTTCCGCCATGCCATACGCTACGAACCAGGCTTCCGTACCGATGACCCAGTTCTGGATGCCCTCTGCGCTCGCTTTATCCATGATCAATACCGTATTCAAGTCACTGTAACCGAAATTCGGCTGCACACTGAGCTTGTTGGCCCTTTTCATGTACGGCCTATCATCGATGCTGATCGCCGCACCACAGCTTGCTTTGAGCTCGCTGTTCTCGAGCTTGATCTCCGTGAAATCGAATCCGTAAATGCTATTCGCCCAAGAATTCTTGATCCTCGAATTCTTAAAGTACAGTTTGCATGCCTGCGTCTCTTCCACGGTCGCCTCGACGTACGGACAAGTGCTCATATTATAGCCGGATACGCCGCCCATCAACATGAAGCCCATGCCGGTATTCTCGATGGCAACGTTGTCCGTATTCACGGTGCCTCCGCGAACCACCACGCCGATATACGAGGCGCTCATCTTGAGAAGGTCGTTATAACCGTCATTCAAGTTCTGCGCATAACCGGCAAGATTCATCATATTATTGCCTTCGATCCTGAGGTTCGTCATCGTGGCGGTGCCGTCCGCATATCTAATTCTCATTCCGTCACCGTCTCCGTTGGACTCTGCACAACGATAGAGGAAGATACCGATCTGCACGTTCGCGATACGATAACCGGCGCCGGACGTGAAGGGGCTTCCTTCTTTCTTATACTTGCCGTCGTGCGCGTTATCGATGTACGGCAGATTCCTACCGTCGATCTTGAAGTAGTTTCCGCTGATGGCGATGCGGTCATTCGGATCCTCCGTTACTCTCGAATACACGCTATGCAAGAAGTCATTCTTCGGCGTGCTGGGATCCACTTCGAGTTCGTACGTATTGTGATCTGCGTCTTCCAAGGTGACAGTCTCCGTCTCCGTGCTGTATCCACGTCCGTCCGCAGAGATGAAGCAATCCTCTCTCGATACCTTCGCCGTGATATTGCGGAGGATATTGATCTGATGGACAGAAAGGTCTGCATACGCTGCTTTCAGCTCCTCATTCGTATAGACGTTTACGCCGGTATTCAGATTGATCTTCATCGTGAATTCACGCGGAGTCGTGCTATCATCACCATCCCATTTATTAGGATCATATTTCGGCACGATCTTCAACATATAGGTCTTCCCGGTCGGGATATTCTCGGAGAATACGAGTTCTCCCCCTTCGAAAGCGCAATCCGCTGCGTAGTTCACGGGAGACTCCGCGTCAACCTCTATCATTTCCTCAACTTTCAAGCCGGTGGCGAAGTCCAGGTTCGTCGTATAAGCGTCCATCCTGGTCTTCAGCAAGAAGTCGGGCTTGAAATTTTGATTGCCGACGTCGAGCGAGCTCGTGGGATCCGGCTGCGAATAATTGGCGATCGGCGTAGCGCTGGTGGTCACAAAGAGATTGCCGTTATTCGCATTCACGCTCATCGCAGTAAAATGCGTGCCGAGCGTGAAAGAATCGACGTTCGGAACGATGCGGACCTCGAGCGTCGTCGTCAAGCCGCCTTCTTCCTCCGTCTGTTGCAGATGCAAGGTGATGGTCTGTCCTTCCGCCGTGGAATCGATCGGCTTGATCTCATACAGATTATCTTCATTGGTGCCCACTTTTTTCGTATAACGGACGTATTCTTTATCCTCGTCCGACAAAACGAATTGATAAGGATTATGATTCTCTTCTGACGTGACGCCATACGTGGAATTCGTCAAGAGCACGCGCTCACCCGACACCACGAAAATGCCGGCGTCGTATTCGACAGTACGCTCCTTCCAAACCGCGGTAAGCTCGATATCGCCTTCGATATCATAGTTCACGTCAAGATCGAAGTCCACGCCGTCGTGCGTCCAACCTTCGAAGGTATAGCCGAATCTTTTGGGATCCGCGATCTGCGGCTTCGTGCCGTACGTCACTTCGACGCTCGCTGCGCCGCTTCCGCCGAGAAGCTCCAACGTAATGGTATAGGTATTCGGCGTAAAGCGCGGCGTAAGGACGTAGCTTTGATAGATCGGAGTCGTCCCATCGATCTTCGTCTCGCCGCTGTACCATCCCGTGAAAGTCTTTCCTTTCTGCGTGGGCGCAACCGCGGGAAGCACCGCGCATTCGCCCCAATTCACCGTCTGCGAACCATTTCCTTCGAAGGTGACGCTGAAAGTCTTGATCGCCCATGTCGCCCACAATTCGAGGTTCGCGGTGATCTCCGTATTCTCGTCGTCAAAGGCACTCTCCGCGCCGCGTGCGAACCAACCGGAGAAGGTATGACTCTCCGTATCGGAAAGGTCATCAAGGCTAACCTTCGTACCATACTCGACGTTTTGGATCGTATTATACACCGTATTGTCCTCATTATAGAGGGTCACCGTGAATTTCTTCTTCGCGAAGGAAGCCGTCAAGGTGATGTTTTCCGTGATCGCCGTATCCGTAGCGAAAGCGTCTGCGCCATGCTTCCAACCCGTGAATTCATAGCCTTCCGCCGGATCCAGATCGGTGGGGAATGCAGCCGCGCTGCCGCGCACCACCTGCTGAGTCCTACTCGCATCCCAATATTCATTCACCAAAGTCACCGTAAAGGTAACGGTCTGCCATCTTGCCGTCAAAGCGAGGTCACCGATGATCGGGGTGTCGTCATCGAAAGCGGTCGTGGCGCCCGTCTCGAACCAACCCAAGAAGTCCTGACTCGTCGTCGGATCAAGGGTCGGGAGATCGACCTTCGCGCCATAAGCAACGTTCGAGATCGTGTTATACACCGAGCCATTCTCATTGTAAAGCGTCACGGTATAGGTGTCATCCGTATATCTTGCATAAAGGGTGATGGGCTGAGAGATCGCCGATTCAACGTCGAAAGCCGTCTCACCATTCTTCTCCGCATACCAAGCGACGAAGGTATGACCCGCCCAAGCCGTATTTACGGCGGCGAGCTCGGTCTTCGCAGTGGCGCCGTTATCTACGGAGAAGGAGCCCATAGAAGCATTGTCATTCTCTCTGTAAAGCGTCACCGTGCTCTTATGATACGCGGGGTTCGCCTCGCAGCTTGCCGTGATGATGATGGCGGTCTCCCAAGCATAGGTGAAGGAGAAGGTTCCGTTCTCCTCAGCCGTGAGCGCGAAGCCGTCCGCATCGGAAGTATATTCCGTGAAGGAGAGCCAAGCGTCCTCCGACGTGCTGCCGCAGATGGCTTCCTCTATCGTCTCCTTCGAGGGGAGAGAATAGGTCTCGCCATAAGTGACCTCCAAGCTCCACGCGGGATAATTCACCATCGTGATCGTGAATTTCATCGGATCGAAAGCGGCAGTCAAGGTGGTGTCCTTCGTGATCGCCGTATTCTTGCCGAAGGCAGTCTCGGAGCCCTCTTCATACCAGCCGAGGAAGTTATGTCCCACTTTCGAGGGATTTACCTCCGGGAAGGTGGCTTTCTGTCCGTATTCCACGGTCTGGACGCTGTCCGCCGAGAAAGTCTCGCTCTTCAAGGTCACCGTGAAGGTCTTCTTCGTCCATTTCGCCGTGAGCTCGTAATCCTTGTCAAGCTTGGTCTCCTTATCGAAGGCCGTCGCAGCGCCCGTCTCGTACCAACCCGCGAAATTCGAATCGGTCTTGGTGGGATCTTCGGGGAAGGTCGCCGCCGTATCGTATGCCGCCGAAAGCGTATCGAGAAGCGCTCCGCCGTCATAAAGCTTCACCGTAAAGGTCTTGATCTCGAATCTCGCCGTCAAAGTGACGTTCTTCGTGATCGCCGTGCTCTTCGTGAAAGCGGCGGTCGCCTCGTCCTCGAACCAGCCGAGGAAATCATAGCCCGTCTTCGCGGGATCTTCCGGGAAGGCGATCCTCTTGCCGTATTCCACGGTCTGGACGCTGTCCGCCTCGAAGGTCTCGCTCTTCAAGGTCACCGTGAAGGTCTTCTTCGCCCATTTCGCCGTGAGGACCACTTCCTCCTGCGAGATAACAGCCGTCTTATCGAAAGCCGTCGCAGAGCCCGCCGCGAACCATCCGAGGAAATCATATTCGTCTCTCGTGGGATCTGCGGGGAAAGTCGCTACGCTGCCGTATTTCACGGTGATGGGAGCATACTGCGTGCCGGTGTCTGTATCGTAGAGCCTCACGGTGCAGTCATTCACGCTCCAAGATGCGAAGAGCTCGATATCCTTCGTGATCGCCGTCGTCTTCACGAACGCCGCAGTAGCGTCCTTCTCGAACCAACCGACGAAGGTATGACCCGCTTTCGTGGGATCCACGGGGAAGATCGCCTTGGTATTGTAATCTGCCTCGAGGGTGTCGAGCAAGGTCTCTCCGTCATAGAGCTTCACTTCATAGGTCTCGATCTCCCATTGCGCCGTAACACGCACGTTTCTCGTGAGATTATACGTGCCGCTCGTGGGGAACTCCTGCTCATCGCCATTATCGTCTTCATACGTAAAGCCGACAAAGCGATAGCCGTCTCTCGTGGGCTCCTCCAGCTCATAGGCGTCTCCCGTATTCAATTCGTAGCTCGTCTTGGTCGCCGTGCCTTTATTCGGCTTCACCGTAATGGTCCAGCTCGACGCGGCAAAACGCGCATACACCGTGAGATCCCCGCTGAACGTGGTCGTCGGATCAAAAGGCTCCTTAAATCCGGAGTCAATATAGAGCCCGACGAAGCGATACCCGTCCTTCGTGACCTTTCCCTCATAGTCCAACGTGCCGCCATCCGTAACGGACAGGGTCGTGAGGACCGCGTCTCCGTCCATAACCGTGACGGAGAAGCTCTTGGTCTGCTCTCCGCAAGCGACCAGCGTGGCTACCACCAACGCCGTCACAAGGAGAAACAAGACCGCTTTTGCGAGTTTCGTTTTCATACAAACCTCCTTTCCTATAAAATCCTTTTTTATTAAACAACGAGCGTGCCGTGATTCTTCTTCAGAGGAATCAAGTACACAGTCGCGGTTTTCCCATTTTTCGACGAGATGGTGATGGACACCGCTTCATCTTCGATGAAAGTCACGTATCCCACCTCGTTCACCGTCGCAAAAGCCGAATTCCCGGAGGTGAAAGTCACCGCCTTGTCCGTCGTATTGCCCGGTTCGAGAAGATAATGGAGCTGATAGCCCATATCGGGGCGCTCCACTTCCAACGTTGCGCCGTCTTCCAGCTTCTCACCTTCCGCCGTCGTAAAATAGATCTCTTTGCACTCGATTTCATTATGCGTAGACTCGATTGCAAGACCGATCACGGCGATGAGGAGGATGCTGAGGACGCATTCCACTATAACGATCAAAATCACTATCTTCTTATTCATGCGCGCCTACCCTTGTATATCATTGAAATATACCTTCAAGTAACTGTTATATAGGAAGAGTCTCAGCAGGAAGAATCCGTATGCGATGAGGATCGCGCGGAGCCATCCCGACTTATAACTATCGATGAGGAGGAGCAAGGTCGCCACCCCCATGATGGTGGAAATGAGGAAGCCATTCAGGAGGGACTTCGCCACATTCGGATTGTCCACTACGGCGTCCCCTTTCACGGCGTAATCATTCACTTTGGGATTCGTGACGTCGAGCTGGAAGCTCCAAAGGATATTCCCGAGGCTGACGGGCACGATGATGAGGAACATACGCACGATCTCGATCTTCGCGAGATCCGTCGTGAGCGAGATGACCACGCACATCGACGCGACGGAGAGCATATCCACGATCATCGTGAGGGTGAGCTTCGCCCAAGTGACGATCATCGTATTGCTCGGCGCCGCCTTCAAGACGGAGAACTCGCTGCCCTCCGAGCTGATCGCCGCGGCGCAATTCGCATTATACGTGCTGATGAGCGAGAGGGTGATCATGATATTGAAGGCGATGGTCATATAGTCGCCGTAAAGGTTCGTGCGGATCGCCGCCACGATGAAATTCAGGATATAAGAAAGGATCGGGAAGATGAGGACGATGCTGATGGCGGAAGTCAGATTCTTGGAGGAGCGGAACATCAGTTTCACCTCTTTGCGGAAGAAAGTGAGGAAAAGATTATTCACGCGAGTCTTGCGCACCATATGCTTCGCCATCTTGCTATTCTCCGCGCTGGAAGACGCCGCCTTGAAATAGAAAGGCATCGCCACGAGGAAGCAGAGCGCCACCGTCGCCGCGAAGATGACGAGAAGAAGGGGCAGATAGAGCCACACCTTGACGCCGAACATCGCCTTCCCGATGAAGGAATAAAAGAGCGAGAACTTATTGATGGTCACGAGGATGGCTTGGAAAGCCTTCATAAAGCTATGATACTGCGCCACAAGACGCAGCGGCGTGGGCACATAAGACAGCACGCGGATGACGAGCGCGAAGATCCCTACGAGCCCCAACACCAAAAGCACCGCAAAGAACGTGGAATGATTTTCGAGAAATTTCTTCACGAAGATGGCGGGGATGGAGAGGATGGCGCTGAAAAGCACGGGGAAAAGGGTCATAAAGAGCCAAACGGGGATGAGCCCCGCCCAATATGCCGCGCCCGCTTTCGCCACGAAGCCATAAGAGAGCAAGAAAGGCAAGATGAAGAAGAGGCTCTTTTTGAGCTCTTCCAAGACGAAGACGATGATCTTGCTCACGAATATCTCGTTATAATTACAGGGGAAAGCCATCAAAATGGCGTTCTCCTTGCCGTTATACAGGACGGACATCATGCTGCCCGCGCAGGTCACGATGCTGATGATCTGCGTGAAAAGAATGACCATCGTGAAGAGATCTTTGTCAAAGGTGAAGACGAAATGCTTCTTCACATAGTTCATGACGAAATACAAAACGGCAAGCACCGTGACGGAGAGGAGCGCTTTCAAGAAGACCTTGAAGGCGGCTTTCTTCTTATTCACCGTCTTGATCCCGCGGAATTTCTCTCCCGCTTGCAGGAGCACGAGGTATTTCAAGCGCCTCATGACTCCGTTTTTCATTACTGCCGATGTATTATTCATCCTCTTCTCCGGTGGTTGCCGCCACTTCTTTCAGGGCGTCCTCTTCCTCCTCCATGGGAGCCTTCGTCTCTTCCGCGGGAAC
This sequence comes from uncultured Clostridia bacterium, assembly GCA_946626795.1. Taxonomy (GTDB): domain Bacteria; phylum Bacillota; class Clostridia; order Christensenellales; family CAG-1252; genus CAG-1252. The sequence goes on along the minus strand of CAMOUZ010000019.1, from coordinate 2,759 downwards.
TTCTTCCGCAGGAGCTTCTTCCTTTGCCTCGGGGGCGACCTCCTCTGCGGGAGCTTCGGGAAGGGCTTCGCTTTCGACGTCCTTCTTCTCCTCTTCTTCCGCATCGGCTCTCTCCGCCTGCTTGGCGTACATCAAATAAAGCTCTTCGAGAGACTGCCCTTCCGAGACGAGCTCTTCGGGCTTACACACGCGACAGAGCCTGCCGCCGCTGATGATGGCGACGCGATCGCAGATCTTCTCCACGACCTCGATGACGTGGCTGGAAAAGAATACGATATTGCCCGCGTTCGCGTGCATGCGCATACATTCCTTGATCTGGTGAGAGCTCGTGGGATCGAGACCGGTCAGAGGCTCGTCAAGGATCCAGACTTTGGGATCATGGATGAGCGCGGAGATCACCATAAGCTTCTGTTTCATACCGTGCGAATAGCTCTTGATCTCGCGATCCATCGCATCGGTGAGACCGAACATCGTGGCGTATTTCTCGATGCGCGCCTTCTTATCCTCTTCGCTGACCATATAAAGATCCGCGACGTAACTGACATATTCCCTGCCCGTGAGCTTCTCATAAACGGCGTGGTTATCGCTGACATAGCCGATATTCAGCTTCGCTTCGAGCGGCTGACGCGCGATGTCATAGCCCTGTATCTCGATGGTGCCGTCCGTGATGGTCTGGATGCCGACGAGACTCTTGATCGTCGTGGACTTTCCCGCGCCGTTATGCCCGATGAAGCCGAAGACCTCTCCCTCGTAGATTTCGAGGTTCAGGTCGGTCACGGCGTTCTTCGTGCTGCCCGCATACGTCTTGGAAAAATGATTGATCTTTATCATATGTGCTCCTTCGGGGTGTAGCGGCTCTTTCACCGATCTCCCGTCTAATTCTTTTAATAATTCCACTCTGTCGAGATGCATAAGGATCTTGCGGCGGCGAAGCTCGCGATGAGAATCCTCCACCTTATAGAGCACGCCGTAGATCCCCCAGAAAGCGAACATCAAGGTGACCGCAATGCCGAAGATCAAGAGAATATAGACATAATAGAAGGTCATCTGCGTGTCGCCGAGGGTGAACTGCCAAATGTAATTGTATTTCAAGGGATAAGCCCAGCTGAAAATGGACTTCTCGATGAAGAAATCGCTGTAAAGGAAGAAATAGTCGATGTCGATATGACTCGGATGTCCGTAAGGCACGGTGACGTTATTCAGCGAGGCGGAATTATTCAGCCAGGCGTCCATCACCGCGGCGAAGAGGACATACAGCGCAAAGAAGGCGATCGCCTTGCGCATAAGCTTCATATTCGGACGCGGGAACACGCCGAGCGAGACGCCCATAAAAGGCAGGATGACCGCGTAAATATGATTATAATAATAGGTCACATTCCCCATGCGAGAGACCGCGCCGCTGACGTCGGGCAGGATGATCGCGCAGAGAGCGCCCATGATATTGACGAAATAAGTGAAATAGAAGATGCCGTTCAGCTTGAAGACATAGGCGAAAAGCATAAGCGCGATCGCCGTATTGCAGAGATGCAGCGGCAGAGAGCTGATGATGGTCTTCCCGGGATAATAATACTGCGAGAAATAAGCGAAGAAGCCGCTGAGCGCCAGCATGATGAGGAAGTAACGGCGTTCTTTGATGTCCTTCTTCCCGAAAACGATCTGCATGCCGAGCGGGAAGAGCAAGGTGAAATACAAAAGCAAACGGTGAGACACCGTGAAGCCCGAAGGCTTGGGCCCGACAAGCCCGAAGAAGAGCTGCGGGACATAAACGGGCATAAAGGCGAAGACATAAAGGAGGAAATAAAGCCCGAGCTTGCCGAAGCGGCGACCGAGGCCTTTATAATCCCCTTCGCGGAAGAAACGGATCACGCGCTCGAAGACGATGGCGCCCGTAAGCGCGATGACGCAGGCATGAATGACCGAGCGCCAATGATAGAGCGAGATGGGCTCGGAGGAAGAATACGTCATCACCGTCATCGTGGGACGGAAGAAGACGCAGTTCAAAACGATGACGACGGGCGCGATGAAGATCGCAAAGTCCTTCGCCTCGCGTTTCTCGAAGAAAGGAAGCGTGACGGTGACGCCGATGGTGAAGAGGGTCATCCATCTCAAAAGCGCGATGAGGACGGTCTGCGACGGCGTAAAGGGGATGTGGGAGCCGCCCACCGTGGGATCGAAGACCAGCCCGATCTGCGACGCGATGCTCTCGCGATAGAAAAGCTCCGGCATATAGAGTAAGAATAACGCAACGGACAGCGCGCGGAAAATGAGGTCCGACACCTGCATTTCGTTTTTCTTAATGGTTATTTTCTTTGTACCGAGCTTCTCGCTCACAACGCGGAATGCGATTGCAAAAAGCAACGCTCCGCAAAACAATATCGCTTCGTTCATACTCCCACGGTCGAATGCCCAAAAAGGTCATTCTCGGTTCTTCTCGTTGAATAAGGTATTTTTTGCGTAAAAAAAACAGAAAAAATTTCGAAGCGATGCTCAGCTCAAAAAGCGGCAGAATCTGATATAAGGAACCGTGACGGAACGATCCGCCACGTAATCGGACGCTTCCTTCGCGGCTTGCCTGCCCTCGTCGACATCCGACGAAAGGACTTCCCTGCAAAAGAAGTGCGTACACTCGGCCACGGACACGACCACGATCGTCGTGAGGGTGATGGTGGAGAAAAAATCGATCAAGAAAGAAATCTCCCCGATCTGCGCAAAGAGATCGAAGGTGAAATCCGTCATAAAGAAGGGGTTACGGAAATAAG
>CAMOUZ010000018.1 GCA_946626795.1 uncultured Clostridia bacterium | reverse complement strand
TAAGCTCTGTCTCCCGAAGGAGAATGACCTCCCGGGTTATCTGGATTGCTTCACAAGTTCGCCCTTCTTCAAGGTGGCGAATCCCGTCAAGGATTCGGCGGAAACGAGCGAAGGAAGCGAGTATTATATCTACACGGTGGAATTACAGTTCACGGGTGAGTATTGATAAGGAGGATGAAGAAATGAAGATTACGCAGAGAGATAAAATGTTACTTGTGGTCCTTGCCATCGTCTTTGTCGTCGCCCTTGTGGTCGTCATGCCTTCGGTGGGCGTCTTGGACTGCCGCACGGAGCTCCAAAATATTGCGACGGAGACGGAGGAGCTCAATGAGAAGCTTGCGGCGGAGCTTGCGGAGCTGCGCGAAATGGGCATAAATTCTTCCGATGCGGAGAATATTCGTCAAGCGCAAAAACATCTTGAAGAGAAGACCAAAGAAAAGATGGAGGAGGCGGCTCGCCTCGCGAATAGCGTTATGGCGTACGCCGAGACCTATAATGTCGATACGCAATGGATCAATTCTTTGCAGTATATCGGCGGCGTCCAGACGAATAATCCCGATGACAGACTCTTGGACTTCGTGGACGTAACGGATACGGGCAAAGAGGAGAATGCGACAAAGGTCATTGTCATCGACAATGCGGAGTATGAGATCACTGTTGCGAGACGTTCCATCGAGTTCAGCGATATGGAGTCGCCCAAGGCATCGCTCGATCTGGATTTCACCTTGTCGGGCTTGGATCAAGATCATTTCGGCGCACTTATCCTTTACTTGCAACAAGTCTCCGCGAAGGGTTCTTTGCACGTTACGAATGTGATCTATAAGCCGTCCGAAAAGACAGGCACGATCACGATGTCCGCGCTGATGACGGCGAATAGCGATCTTTTGACCTATGCCGACGAGCTTGAACGCCTCAACGCGCCTGATGAAGAAGGGGAAGCGGAGTAAAGAAAATTACGAAACGATTAAATTTCGAAGAAATTATGTTAGTATTCTGAGACCGAAAGTTAATCATTATGTATAATGATTATGGAGGTGGCGTATGACGCTTGCAAAGTGCTGTAAAAATAAAAAGGGCGTTGCCCTTACATACGCGGTGATGGTGCTGTTTCTTTTAGCCACCGTCATCGTCGCGATTACGGCACTCGCGTCTTCTTCCGTCAGCGAGGCGGTTTTGACCGCTTCGGATGATCAGAGCTATTTCTATGCCAAGTCCATCGGCCTCGCCATCAAGGAACAGTTCAAGGACGGCTATAATATCAATGCCGTCATCGAAACGCTCGATTCGCAGATCGCGGAGAACAATGCTTCGCCCTGCGTTACGGGCAAGTATTTCGTGGAGGATAATGCGGGCACGGAGCTTGTGGAAGGCACGGTCCGTATCTCTTATGCGAAAGACAGCGCTTCGGGCGAGTATAACGATCACGTCCTCGAAGTGAAGGTCGCTTGCGTTTATAATAATTCGCTTTCCATCGTCACTTCGGTGTTCAGCTGTGAAGAGGACGCGGAAGAGGTCATGCCCAAGCTCAAAAACGCTTTCGATAAGTATGACGTCATCTTGACGAATAAAGATGAGGTCAGCTTCGACTTTGCGGACACCAGTGCTTCCACCCCCATTAACGTGTATGTCTATGTCGGCGAGGACGATACGGTAAAGAATTCGCCTTTCTATCTCGGCGTGGATATGAATGGAAATCTTACTACGACGGGCGACACGACCATTCGCGGCGGCACGAAGTCCGCCAGCACGCAGAAGTCTATAAAAGGCGATCTTACGGCGTATGGAAATCTTACGCTGAATAACGTGAAAGTTACGGGCTCGAAAGGCATTCATTGCGACAAAAATGTCACCATCGGCGTGGGCAGCTTTGTTTCAAACAGCATCTTCGCCCGCGGCGATATCACGCTCAGCAATAGCGATATTTGGCTGCATAATCATATGGTGAATTCCGCAGGATATATCGAGACTGCCACGAACGGTACGGCGGAGCTCCCCACGGTCACCACCCAGCGCAAGGCGGTAAACCTCGTTGCGATGGGCAATGTCTCGATGGGTGAATATTGCTATATCACGGGCAGCATCTATGCGCGTGGCGACGTCACGATCAAAGGTCACGATAAGCTGCATGTCTATAATACTTGGGTGGACGGCAGCGTTTATGCGAATGGCGCCGTCACCATCTCGAAAGGCGCCGTGGTCATGGGCGACGTCATCGCCACGGGGACGGTCACGATCCAGAGCGGCGCCATCGTCTTCGGAAACGTGCAGTCCAAAGCAGATGTGAAGGTAAGCGCGGCCGTAGTCGGCGGCAAAGTGGAGTGTGTGGGCAAGCTCACCGTGAAGACGGATGCGACCTGCGCGAATCCGAACGACCTGCCGTACGGCGACTGGCTAAATCAAAAGGACGGCGCAGCGTATGAGATCCTTTTCGGCGGCATCGGCATTTTCAGAGGTATCGATAATAAACACAAGGCGGCGGATATCGTCCATACTTGCGGCTCCCTCACGCTCGGTGATAGTGACAGCTGGGTGAAGATCATCGGCGACATTTATGTGGAGAACGCCACGTACAGCAGCAAGTATACGTCCCTCACTTCGGTGTGGATCTTCGACAGCATCTATCTCTTGAATTCCCGCGCCATCTTCGGCAAGGCGGCGGATCAGTCCGTTACAAACGGATATAATAACATTTATGGGAATCCGTATGTTTATGCTCATCGTTTGTGGCAGAAGGGCGATCTTTATTACACTTCGAGCGATAAGCTCGTGAAGATGAACGGCGCGAAGATCGATATCATTCAAGCGGGCGATCAAGGCGCGCCGCGCGACGTCTGCCTTACGGACGGCACGGTCGTGACGCAGATCATCGGTCGTTGCGGCGAGCTTAAAATGATGAATATCGCGTATTGCACCATCGATATGAAGCAATACCTCAAAGTCTATGGCGACGGCTCCACGAGCACGCTCGTCACGAATGGTATCACGATGTTCCGCAGCGGCTCGAAGATAAACGTGAATTGCGAGACGAGCGGAAAGGGGAGCCTTACGAATAATAATGTCGGGCTTGAAATCGGGCAGTTCGTGAATATGCTCTCGGGCTCCGAAGTGAGAGTGGGCTCTTCCTCCACCGCCGCAAAAACGGGAACGGTCATCCTCGGCTCCTCCGCCGCGGCGAATACATATCTTTTCGGAAATTATTATTTATATGCGAAGACCGTCGAATTGAATGGCGGCGCGTATTTGCGTGCGCCCACGGCTGCTTCGGCGGCGACGATCTATGCGGATGTCGAGACTTTCACCGTAAAGGACACCTCTTCTTTTAATCCGAAGCGCACGGCTTCCATCCTTCATCTCAAAGGGAATTTGGTCCTCCAAGGGCAGCTGTTTAGCGTAAATCATTTCTCGGGCAATCTTACGATGTCGGGGAATGGAAGCATCGCGGGCACGTATTGGAGCGAGTCGAACGGAAATCTGAAATTTAAAGGCACCTTCGGTTCCATCGAAGCATCGGATACGGGCTGCACCGTCGAGCTTTCGGGAGATCTCAATGTCACGAATAATCTCCGCGTCAACGGGACTCTCGTCACCGGCACGTATAACCTTGTGGTCGGCAAAGATCTTTATGTGCGCACGCTTGCTTCCGGCACGATGAGCAAGGTGACCGTAAATGGGAATGCCTCCATTGCGGAAGCGCAGAGTTCTTTCAATATCGGCACGAATGCCGTCATTAAAGGGACGTTGGCTTGTTCGGATTCCGCCGTGACCCTCTCTTCTTCCGCGAAGGTGGGCGGCGTCGCGAGTCGGAGCCTTGTCATAAAAGACAGCGCCACTTTGGGCGGAAACAGCGCAAAGACCAAAGTGACGAATGCGATCACGATGAATGGCGGCACGATGACAGCTTGTAAGGTGCAATGCGGCAGCTTCACGCAGACGGCGGGCACGCTCTCCACGGTGGATATGTATGTCAGCGGCACGGGGACGGCGATCTCGGTCAGCGACTCCGCGAAAGGCACGGCGGCGCATCTCTACGCGCCGAATGGCGGATTCTCCTTCTCGGGCGGTTCTTCCGTCCAATACACGGGCGGCGAGAATACTTTGCAGGCGAAGACGGGAAGCACGTTGAAAGCCCGCTTTGAGGGAGGCGTCTCCGTCACGGGCGGAAATCTTACGATCGGTCAGGCAGGGGAGAGTGCCACGTATAATGTCGGTAGCTCCGGCAAGACTGTCTATGCGTCCGGCACTCTCACTTGGGTGGGCGGAGCGCGCAGTCCTTATGATTCCGCGCCTTCCGGCGGCGCGCCCAATGTCTCGGCGGGCGGGAATATCACGATGGGCACCTTCGATTCTTCCGGCGCGCCCACGGGGAACCCCATAAAAGGCGTTATTAATTACATCACCTCTTCTTCCGGCACGGTGAAAGCCTATGTCGAAAAGGTAGAGAAGGGTATTTACGCTTCGGGCGACGTCACGGTGAAAGTCTCGGGATATTTTGGAAATAAAGTGGATGACAAGAGCGTCGGCGTCAAGACCACGGGCGGAAAGATCACGCTCTATGCCTCCGCCAATACCATCCGTTATAAAGGATATTACATCACGCCCAAGACCTTTACGGTGGCGTCTGCGCTTTCGATGACCGCCGCGGTGAAATGCGCGGATACTTCCGGGCTGAATAACGTCCGTGAAGAGACGGCTTCCGGTCTCTCGAATCAGAAAGCTCTCTTCCTCTCTCTCCAAATCACGGGTTCTTCTTCCTCGCGATTCTCCTTGGAGCGCAGCTTGGCGAAGGATTCCACGGGCACCACGGGCTCTATCACCCTCGAAAATCGCGGTTTGACCCTTTCTTCCGGCAAGCACGTCGAAGGCATCATCTATGTGAACGGCATCTATTATTACGGCACGAGCAGCGTGGATCTTGATTCCGTCGGCGGACTGTATTGTAAGAATACCGAGGTCAATACCGTAAATCTGAAAGGCGATATCGAGCTTCCGAACGTGACGAGCGTCATCATCGGCAGCTCCATCACGAGCTTGAAGGCGGATAGAGTCACATCCGTTACTTTGGGACAGAATTTCCCGGGTTCTTTGAACCTGCCGAATGTCGGCACTCTCACCGTGAATAGCGGCATCACTGTTTCGGGTGCTTTGGAGATCGGCGGCACCCTCGAAAATAAAGGCACGATCAACGGCGGCGCAAAGTGTAAGAAGTATACGGGCTCCGGCGTTGTGAAAGGAAATCTCATCATCACGGGCTCGGAGCAGAGCGAGATCACGGGAAACGTCGCGGCGAATATCTATTCTTACGGACCGCTCCTTTTGAAGAACGCGACGAATCTCGGCGCGTCCGGCGGCTATATTTTCAGCAGGGATAATATCGAAGCGCAGTACGTCACCTTCCGCAGTGACCTCAGCTATATCGCGTCGAACGGCGGAAACCAAATTTACAGGTATTGCAAGCAGCTCCCGAATATTCGCGCGCTTTCCGGTGCCGGCTATATTCAATTTCTCAATAACACCGATTATAAGACCACCATCAAGAGCGTGTGGAGCAAGGGCACGTCCATAATGTTCGGCACGGGCACTTCGAGCAATTATCAGACGGTGACGGGGGATCTCGAATGGGGCGGCACGATGTCGAGCGGCACGACGCAAGGCATTTATATTCGCTCTAAGAATACCGTTATTCAGGGGAATGCGAAGTTCACGGGCACGGGTTACGTCCAGTTCTACGGTCAATGCGATAAGGACGTCCTCTTCTATAATACTTCCAAAGTTATTTTAGGTAGTTCTTCGTTCCCCGCCCTTGTTAAAGGGAATGTTTACGTCAATACGCAGAGCAATAATACCGCGAGCGTAAAAGTCACGAATTTCGTCTATAATGCGGGCGAGATCCAGAAGGACCTTTATTATTACGGCTCCGGTCAGAGCGTCACGGTGAATGGCTCCGTGACGGGAATGCTCCGCGCGGATAACGTGCATCTCACGGTCGGAGGATCTCTCGGTTCTCTCTTGCATACGGCGTCTTCCGCAGGGTATAAGGTGAATCTCGGTTCGCTCTCGAATCGTCCCAAAGTGAATGGAAGCATCCGCGTGCGCGGAGTTTTGTTTGATAATTCCGAGAATCACGGCACTATCAATGTTTACGGAGCTTATTACGGTGACGTGAATAAGATCTATAAGTACTGCACGGGGATCAATGTGACAAAGGAAGATTCCGGCGCGAGCACAGGTTGGACTTGGATCTTCGGCGGTCCTTCCGCCGACTATATCAACGGTAATGTAAACGTTACGGGCTGGCTCTTCATTTATTCGAATGCCAATGACGCGAAGTTTGAGATCAAGGGCAATATCTATTGCAACCTGCTCCATATCAACAATTATCGCTATTACAATGGAAATATGACAAGTCAGGATGATTATTATTATCCTCGGTCCGGACATAAGAGATTTGATTCCTCTACGGAGTTGATCAATATTGTGCCTACGTATCTTCCCGTGCAGCCGGATTACGGATCGGCGATGTGGGTGCAGCAGTCCACCACGCGTGATCTCGTGACGGTGCGTCAAGTCCACGTCAAAGCGGGGGATGTTTATCTCGGCGCGGCGTACTGCGCCAATACCAAGATGCAGCACCTCCGCACGGACGGTCAGATCTGCTTGACCTATTGTTATCTGACTTCCAAAAATTTCGATCAAACGAAATATAATAACACCGGCGAGCATTGTGGTAATCACTCGAATTCGAATGGAATCTCCGTCAAAAAGAATGCGGACGGGGATTACGATGGCTCGATCATCGCCCATAATGCCAGCACCGACTCGGGCTACAATATGTTCTGGGGCACCAAGACGGTGAGTAACGTCACTTTGATTTATGGACATACCATCACAAACGGCGACGGAAGTCTTGCGGATAAGAAAGGCTGGACGGACTTCGAAGGTTCAGTGAAAGAGGATCTCGGCACGGGCGTCACGGGTAGCGTCGCCACAAAGCTCTTCTATTTCGGAGGCGGGCTTTCGATGTATGGCTATTCTCGTATCAATTCGGCAAGGAACGGCTCGACAGGGGAGTTTAAGGCGGATCTGGCGCGTACCATCGTTTGGATCGGCAATGGCGATCTTTATGTCGGCGTCGGATGCGGCATCGGCAGGGATAAGAGCAGTTTGAGCAGAAGCCGTCTCTCTGTCCACCCCGGAGTCTTTGTCTCGAACGGAAATGCCACCATCGACGGATATGTCACTCTCGATATGATGGTGAAAGGGAATTTGACGGTCACCGCGAATGGAGAAGTTTTGGGAAAAGACAGCGGCGGCACCGCATACCGCGCGGGCGTCTTCCTCGTAGGCGGTAGCCTCAGCGAAGTCAGCAATCATTTCCGTCCGAAGCATTCGGATAAGCCCGGCGGATCCAGCTCTGCAAACTGTGAGAGAGCGTATGAGACGGGTTGGGGCGGCGATTGTTATACGCCGGACGCTTCCGGATACGCCTCGTATATGACGAAAAAATTCGTGAAGATCTCGGGCACGAACACGGCGAATCTCGCGCAATGTTATAAGCCCAAGAATACGGCGGTCACGGTTTCTTCGCCTTCGGGCGCGGGGAGTTCGACCTCGCCCTTTAAGATGAGCGGGCGTTCTTCTTCGGAGAATGCCACGATGAGCACCTCCGTCACTTCTTATTCCGCGCCCTCCGAGCCTTCGCTCTCGGCAGGAGCGAGCACTTCCATCGGTACGGGCACAGCCAGCGTCCCCAAGCTCGATCTTTCGAGCACGATCGCCGCTGTGGCGAAGCCTGATTATTCCGTCGCGCAGGTCACGGTGCCGACGGTCACCGCCGCGGAGACGAATAAAACTTTCACCTACAATTTCGCGCTTTCTTGGTCCGAAGTGACGTACGGTCAGCCTGCGTTCTCCGAGCAATGGCAAGCTGCGGAGAATGTAAATTACGCCGCGATGGCGGATAAATGGGAGAGCGCGAAGATCAAGGTGGGAAGCGTGGATTATACGCTCACGCAGCATCTCGACAAGGCGAATACCGCCCTTTGGGGTCCGCGTGTGATCCCGCAGACTTGGCAGCTCCCGTATGATTATACGAATTCTTCGGGCGGGACTTCCACCACGCCCGCCAAGCGTGTCCTTGTCGGCAAGATGATGGATTCTGTGGGTATCAATCTTTCCGGTGTCACTTCGGATGTGGCGAGCAGTAAAAAATACGTCACGGAAGATATCTATAATTACGGCAGCAATTCTTTGAAGACGTATAATCAAAATAGCGTGATCAGCGATAGAAAGAATACGAGCGGCACTTCCTATGCGAGCACGAGCAAGCTCCTTGATTATATCGTGAAGCGCTCCACCTCCGGCGTGGACAGAATGTCCGATATGCTTGTCTTCGAGAGCGGCGAATTGCCGTACAGCGCTTTCTATATGTCCGCCACGGATGACTTCACGGTATGGAGCCGCATCGGGCGCGGACACGTAGGTGAGAAGCATGAGTGGAAGAAACTCGGCGTCACGCTCTCCAAATGGGATTATTTCTATTGGAAGTACACGATGGAAGGGAATAGCAGCGTGCCTGACAGCGACGACGAAAGCAAGTTTATGAGCAATTACACCACGCTCTCCAAGAATATCCCTTATTCCGCGTATCACGGAAATAGCGAGAAGAAGATCGCGGGGCAGTATCAAGACGCTTGGTTCTGGGGCTCCGAAGAGCGCAGCACCTATGACGTGAATTGGATCTTCTATGCTTGTAAGGATCCCTCCAAGCCCTATGACAGCGCCGCGAAGGACCTTCACGTCGTCCTGCCGAAGGGTATCGGACTCGAATTCTTCCGCGATATCGATAATAAGATCCTCGTCATCGGCAGGGGAAGAGTCTTCCTCTATCTGACCTCGGGCGACACCCTTTATTTCCGCGGCGACATCAAGAGCGACGATAATCCCACGACGTGGGTCGTCGGCGGCTTGACGAATAAGGACAGAAACGGAAATTATCTCTCCTCGGATAAGCAGTATAAGCATCCTCAGCTCTATATCATCGGCGCGGGCACGAATATCGACCTTATCGTCCGCGAGCTCCAACTCTTCGCTTATGTCTATATGCCTTTCGGCACGAACGGCAGCTTGTATAACGCTTCCTCGGGCAAATTGAAGTCTTATAATATCTTTAAGGACGTCAATGGGAATAAGGCGAATCCAAATAGTTCCGGCTCGGCAGGTTCCGCCGTCACGGACGTCAAGCGAAATTCCCTGATGTTCGTTTGGGACGCTGCGAAGAGCAAGCGATATATCTATGGAAGTATCGTCGTGGATAATTTCAATTTCACGACGGGTTCGGATAAGAATTTGGAGTTCAAGGCGCGTTCCGTGGATCGTTACGGTCCCGACTTCGGCGATACGAGGATCTATGGCGCGAGCACGTATTCCGGCTCGACGGTTTATTCCAGCACGTCCTACGTAGACGTTTCGCTGACGTCCTTTATGTCCCAGCCGCCGGGCTTCTCGACGACGATGCTGAATTGGGACTATGTCGGCATAAAGGTGGTGTCGTGATATGAGAAGAATGAGACGATTGAAAGGAAAGAAGGGCTTCACCTTGATGGAAGTCGTCCTCGCGCTCGCCGTCGTCGGGATGATCACGGCGATGATTCTTCCTCTCGTGTCCGGCGCGATCCGTTCTTTTGCCTTGGCGAATAGCCTTCGCACGACGGCGACCAAGGCGGAAAAGTCGAATGCTACGGGCGGATCGGCGAATAGCACGGCGGACGTGTATGTCACCGTGCGCCTTTCCACGAAGAGTGGCACGGAGACGGCGGAAAGCCGTTATAAATTCACGAAATCTTCCGCAAGCGACAGTAAGTACGACGTCCAAGTGACGTATTATGAATTGAAGAAAGGCGACGAGACCAAATGACGAGGTAAGGCATGATTTTCAGGCGGATGAGAAGACAGAAGAAAGGGCTCACGTTGGTGGAGATGGTCGTGGCGATCGCGGTGACCGCCATTCTCGCCGTGTGCCTTTCCACGATGCTCGTTCCCGTCGTAAATGTCTATGGCACAAATAAAACGAAGGTGGAGCTCGGCGACGCCGTGACTTCGCGTTTGAATGATTTCGCCATGCAGCTTCGCGGCGCCTCGGGCGTATATCTTACGGAGACGAAGAGGTCTTTCTTCGATACGAAGACGCAGGTGCAGTACGATGGTTGCAGGAAGTTTAACGTGCATTACGCCATCGCGATGGATAATTATTACGAAGCGAATAAGCCAAAGATCTCCGGCTATCGTTATCCCGAGATGAAAGTGCTCGATTATTCGAATGTTTCGAGTCCCGAGGTGAAATACGCTTCGAGTTGGGGGGAGAAACTTATCTCGGACGAATATCAGGGAAATACGCAGATCTATTGCCCCGGGGACGACGCCTTTTATATGATCGTGCGCACGGACACCTCGGGGAAAGCCACTTGCCTCGAAATGCATCTCACGATGAAGAAAGGCGACGTACAGTACGAGGGGACGAAGACCATCACTTGCGAGAACCTCGTGATCCAAGGAAAAGTCGTGTATAAAGCCTCCTTTACTTGGAATTCCTCATTGGGGGATTTCGTTCTTACGCCCGCGGAGATCAGTACGGGTACGAACCAGAGCAAGTGGAAAAAATATTATTCTGTGTGGTTCTCGAAGCCATGAGGATCGCTTTTCTCGTCTTATTTCCCATCCTTGCTTTGTTTGTGGGCGGGCTGTTATATCGCTTTGCGTATGCTTATCCGAGGCAGTCTTTCGGAGAGCTTCTTCGCCCCACGTGTCACGCCTGCGGTTCTCTTCTTCCCAAACGTTATTTGATCCCCCTCTTGGGGACGATCCTTTCTTCCGCCCGTTGTCCCGTTTGTAAGGAGAAAAGGGGAGTGGGCTGCTTGGTTTCCGAGCTGACTTTTGCCTGCGTTACCTTTCTTTTATTCTTCTTTTACGACCTCTCTTTCCTCTTTCTCGTTTATCTTGTCGCGGCGGCGGTTCTCCTTGTCCTCTCCCTTGTGGATCTCGATATCAAGGAGGTCCCGCACGGGCTTTTGCTCGTTTTGATCCTTCTCGGCGTCTTACTTTTCATCCTCTCTTTCTTCCCGAAAGTCTCCCTTTCGAAGATCCTTTGGTGGGAGCACCTTGTCGGCGCCGTGGCGGTCAGCCTCCCGCTCTTTGTGATTATGGTGGTGTCGGGCGGAGGCGTCGGCGGCGGAGATGTGAAATTGATGTTCTGTCTCGGCTTGCTTCTCGGATATAAGCTCATTCTTCTGAGTTTCCTTTTCGGCGTCGTTCTCGCGGCGATTTTTTCCGTCGCCCTCATCGTCCTTTACGGAAAAAACGGGAAATACGCCCTGCCGCTCGTTCCCTTCCTCTCCGTCGGCGCGTTCATCGCGATGATCTCCGGGGAAAAGCTCATCTCGCTTTTCTTTTGATCGAAAAAGTTCGAAAGGTTTCGGCGCGCTGAAATGCCCCTTCGAGGCGCCCTTGCGACCCCTTGTTTCAGACCTTTCATCCGACGTAGCCTACACCTTTGCGTAAATTTGCCGTATTGACTTCATTTATGGATTGTGTTATAATAATACTTGCGTAAATCACACGCATTTCGGAGGTATTATGAGCAAACTCACATTAGGACAGATCTTACTTCAGAAAGGCTTTGTGAAGCCTCAGGATCTCAAACAGGCACGCGAGCTTCAAATCGCGAATCCGTCGAAAAGTTTGGCGGAGATCCTCATTTCCCTCAATGTTACGAGCGAGGTGAATATTTTGTCCGCGCTTTCCGAACGCATGAATGTGCCGCTCTTGGAAGGTGCGATCTTTATCACGGACACCGATATCATCAAGCTCGTGCCCGAAAAGGTCGCGAGAAAGCATAATATCATTCCTTACAAGGTGGAGAAGAATAAGCTCATCGTTGCGATGCGCGATCCCAGCAATATGGACGCGATCGAAGACATCAAGATGGCTTCGGGTATGGACGTTGGCTTCGTGCTCGCCACTGTGCCTTCCATCACGGACGCGATCGAGAAGTATTATGCGAATGTCACCGCGCAGAAGATGGCGGACGATATGTCGCAGGAGGAGCAGGAGAATAATGCGAATGCCCTCAACGAGATGGACGACAGGGTAGATAGCGCCCCGATCGTCAAGATGCTGAATACTCTCATTCAGCAGGCGTTTGTAACGCACGCGAGTGATATTCACATCGAGCCTTTCCGCGACACCGTCATCATTCGTATGCGTATCGACGGCGCCTTGCAGGAGTATATGCGTATCTCCCCCTCCGCACATAAGAATCTCATCACGAGAATAAAGATCCTTTCGAATATGAATATCGCCGAGAAGCGTATCCCGCTCGACGGCAGATTCGATTATACCTTCGAGGGCGAGCTCATCGATATCCGTGTATCCACGCTTCCCACCACGTACGGAGAGAAAGCGGTGCTTCGTCTTCTCGGCACGGCGATGGGCGCCGATATCAAGCTGACGGATCTCGGCATGCTCCCCGAGAATGCGGAGAAATTCATGCGCGTTTGCGAAGCGCCGAACGGCGTGGTGCTGGTCACGGGTCCTACGGGAAGCGGTAAATCCACGACGCTTTACACCGTTTTGCAGGATCTCAATAAGCCCACGGTGAATATCACCACCATCGAGGACCCTGTCGAAAAGAAAGTCTTCGGGATCAATCAGGTCCAGACCAATCATAAAGCGGGACTTGACTTCGCCTCCGCGCTTCGTTCCATCCTTCGTCAGGACCCCGATATCGTAATGATCGGTGAGATCCGTGATAACGAGACGGCGGATATCGCGATGCGCGCCGCAATCACGGGTCACTTGGTGCTCTCCACGTTGCATACGAATGACGCGGTCTCCACGGTCGCTCGTTTGATCGATATGGAAGTGCCGCCCTATCTTGTCGCCGCGGCTTTGAATGGCGTCTTGGCGCAGCGCCTCGTGCGTAAGCTCTGCCCGAAGTGCAAGAAGAAGGTGGAAGTCACGCAAGCGCAAAGGAATATCTTGAAAGATCCCACCCTTATGGAGTGCTATGGTCCCGTCGGTTGTCCGAATTGCAGTTTTACGGGGTATAAGGGCAGAACCTCCATTCACGAGGTCTTGACCGTGGATACGGGATTGCGTGAGCTCATCACGAAGAACGCCACCACCGAAGAGCTTCGCGCATATGTGAAGAAAGAGGGGATGATCTTTATGGATGATAATGTCCGCATCAAGATCAAGGAAGGCGTCACGAGTATCGACGAATATATGAGAACGATCTATACGATCTGACCTCCCGTCTCATCCTTTAAAAAGAAAGTCCCCTGCGGAGCTTGCCGCGGGGGACTCTTTTGTCTTTCAATCGGAAATCGTTATAATGAATCTTTCGGTTTGACGGTCTTTCCGTCCGTGGAGACGTAATATTTTCCGTTGTAATTATAAACGATCTGTACGACGGAGTATTTCGAATTCAGATTTCCGCTGTTGACGGCGTATTGGATATAGATCTTCCCTTTGTCGACCTTCGAAGGGGCTTTTGTGCTGAGCGTCGTTACTTTATTCCCGGCAAGGGTTTGGAGCATGGAGAGAGAAGGGGCGCCGCCGAAGCCGGAATTCAGGGTGTAGAAATAATTCTCCGTGGTTTTCCAATAAGATGAGACCGTGGTTTGCGCCGCCTTTTTCTGCGTGGAGGATTTGACGCTGGACATAGAGATCGCGGCGATGGAGGCGAAGAGGCCGAGGATCGCCACAACGACGATGAGCTCCACGAGCGTGAAGCCTTTTTTGAGTTTTGTGAAAAAAGTTTTTTTCATCAA
Source organism: uncultured Clostridia bacterium (assembly GCA_946626795.1). Classification (GTDB taxonomy): domain Bacteria; phylum Bacillota; class Clostridia; order Christensenellales; family CAG-1252; genus CAG-1252. The sequence continues at coordinate 557 of CAMOUZ010000018.1, read as the reverse complement.
AATCATTTTATCACAGATGTCTTTTATTGTCAATATATTATAATATTGACAAGCGGAAGGCGGAAATGGTACTATTATAATATGAGGAAATTTTCTCGTTTGTTTTTGAAAAAGAAAAGAGGGTTCACCCTCGTGGAAGTCATCGTCGTCTTGGCGCTTATGGCGATGATCTCTTTGCTCGCCGTGCCCAATCTTCGCGGCGCCACCACGCGTGCGGAGAAGGACGCTTATAATTCTTATTTCCTGCAAGGGAAAGACGATATGCGTAATTTTGCGAATTTGCTGAATATGGGCGAGACTGTTTTCCCCGTTACCTCCGATAATTATAAAGTGGAGGAAGTGGATCTCACGACGGCGGAAGGGCTTGCCAAAGCGATGAATTATGCGAATCGGCAAGGGGAGTATAAGTATTTCATCATCGGTTTCACCGAGACGCTTGCGGGCACGGATCCCACGTCGAAGATACAGGCGGCGAATTTGAAGTCGGACGTTATCGTCCCTGTCTTTGTGAAAGACGACTCTTCCGTGTATCAAGCGTACGGAATGTGGTATTACAG
>CAMOUZ010000017.1 GCA_946626795.1 uncultured Clostridia bacterium | reverse complement strand
AGAGAGGAAAGGGGATCCTCGTCGCGCCGACGGCGGATGGAAATGTCATCCTCGGCCCCACGTCGCGCAAAGTGCCCCATGAAGAGGCGGAGCGAAATGCCGTTACGGCGGAAGGGCTTCGCGCGGTGAAAGAGGGGGCGGCGCGCTTAATGAAGGGCGTGAACGTTCGCTCGGCGATCCGTGTGTACGCAGGCACGCGAACGGCGGTCGGCAGTGATTTCATCATCGAAGAGTCCGAGAAAGTGCTCGGCTTTTATATGCTTCTCGGGATCTGTTCCCCCGGGCTGACTTCCGCGCCCGCGATCGGCGAATATGTGGCGGCAGAAGCGGCGAAGAGGCTCTCGCTCGAAAAGAAAGCGCAGATGATCCCTCTCCCCAAGGCTTTCCGTTTCCGCGAGTCTTCCGCGGAAGAGATCGCGGCGAAGGCGAAAGAAGATCCCGCTTTCGGCAGGATCGTCTGCCGCTGTGAGAAGGTGACGGAAGGGGAGATCGTCCGCGCCGTGCATTCCCCCGTCCCCGCAAAGACGGTGGATGCCGTCAAAAGGCGAGTACGCGCGGGTATGGGCAGATGTCAAGGCGGGTTCTGTCAGCCGAGAGTGATGGAGATCCTTTCGCGTGAGCTCGGCATCCCGATGACGGCGGTCAGGAAGGGAGACGCGGGCAGCGAGATCGCGCCCTACGAGGTGAAAGACGGATATGAAACACTTTGACGTAGTCATCATAGGCGGAGGCCCCGCAGGGATGGCGGCGGCGCTCGGCGCGCGGGAGCAAGGCGCTTCCGTCGCGATCCTCGAACGTGACGTCAGGCTGGGCGGCATCTTGAATCAATGTATCCATAACGGTTTCGGTCTGCATTATTTCGGAGAGGAGCTGACCGGTCCCGAATATGCGGCGCGCTTCCGCGAAAAAGTGCTTGCGGACAAAGGCGTCACGGTGTATCTCGAAGCGATGGTCCTCTCTCTCTCGGAAGAAAGAAGGGTGACGGCGGTCTCGCCCTCCCAAGGTCTTATCGAGCTTTCGGCGGGGAGCATCGTCCTCGCGATGGGCTGTCGCGAACGCAGCGCGGGCGCGATCGGGCTCATGGGCACGCGCCCCGCGGGTATCTATACGGCGGGCATGGCGCAGCGCCTCTCCAATGTCGAAGGATTCCTCGTCGGAAAAGAGGTGGTGATCCTCGGCAGCGGCGATATCGGTCTCATCATGGCGCGCCGTATGACGAGCGAAGGCGCAAAGGTGCGGCTCGTGATGGAGCTCATGCCGTTCAGCAGCGGTTTGAAAAGAAATATCGTGCAGTGTTTGCAGGATTACGACATCCCTCTGCGTTATTCCACGACGGTGACGCGGGTCACGGGAAATGAACGCCTTACGGGCGTATATGTAGCCCCCGTGGATGAGAAATTGCAGCCCATCCTCGAAAAAGAGGAGTACATTCCCTGCGATACGCTCCTTCTTTCCGTCGGGCTCATCCCCGAGAATGATCTTCTTACGGGAACGAATGTCGAAATGAGCCCCGTGACGGCGGGCGCGGTCGTGGACGAATACAGGCAGACTTCCGTTTCGGGGATCTTCTCCGCGGGAAATGTCCTCCACGTGCATGATCTCGTGGATAATGTCAGCGAGGAAGCTTTCATCGCGGGAAGAGCGGCGGCGGAGTACGCCGCGGGCAAGCTCCCTTCGGGGGAGATCGTCTCCGTGCGGGCGGGCGAGGGCGTTCGCTATGCTTTGCCGCAGAGGGTCCATACGGGCGAAGGCAAGGTGCGGCTTTATTTCCGCGTGGATAAAGTGTATCGCGGGAAGAGCGTCGTCGTGCGCTCGGGCGACGCTCTTTTGAAGAGGAAGAAGACGATGGTACTCGCCCCGGGCGAGATGCAACAGATCGAGATCGAGAAATCGCTCGTAAAAGGCGAGCTTTCGATCGCATTGGAGGAATGATGGAGACCACTTGCATTATGTGCCCGATGGGGTGCGCGCTTACGATAGAAGAAGAGGCAGGCGTTGTGAAGGTCAGGGGGAATACCTGCCCGCGCGGCGAGAAATACGGCGTCAATGAATACGTCGATCCCAAGCGTATGGTCACCACGCTTCTCAAAGTGAAAGGGGGAGGCGTGCTCAGCGTGAAGACCTCCGAGCCTTTCCGTAAAGCCTTGGTCCCCGCCGTTTTGCAGGCGGCGGCGAAGGTGCTTTTGGAGCGCTCGTATAAGGCGGGCGAAGTCGTCGTGAAGGACGTTGCGGGCAGTGGGGTGGACCTCATCGCCACGGCGGATCTTGTCTTGGAGAGGGCATAAATGCTGTATTACGAGTTTAAAGCGCAGATCGCGAGAGGAGAGATCGCCCCGCTCTATCAGATCGAAGGGGAGGATAAATATTGGTCGGAGCTGGCGTATAAGGATCTCCTTGCGCTCTCTTCCGATCTCGATACCACCGTCCTCTCTTCGGAACAGCCCGTCGACGAGGCGATCTGGGGCGTGCAGAACTTCCCGATGCTCTCGGAGCGGAAAGTGGCGGTCATTCGCGACAGGAAGCTCAAAGAAGCGGAGATCAAAGAGATCGTGAAATATCTCGAAGAGCCGTCTCCTACGGGCGTTCTCGTCTTGTATAACTGCGAGGGGAATGTCCCCGGCGCGAAGAAATATGCCTTCGGCGTTTTGTCCGAGAGCGAGCTTACGCCTTATGTCGCCCGACTTGCGGAAGAGATGGGCGGAAGCATCACGCCCTCCGCCACGAAGAAGCTCGTGCAATACGCCGAGCAGAATATGACGAGGATCAAGAATGAGCTCATTAAACTCGTCCCCCTCGGGAATATCGACGACGCCTTGGTGGAACGTTATGTCGAGCCCTCTTATTCCTATCGGGTCTTCGATTTTACGGACGCCATCGCTCGCGGGAGCTATAAAGGCGCGTATGAGGTCCTCTCCTCCTTGGCGAGGAATGCATATGAATATTCGCCCTTCTTTACGAGGCTTACGGATCAAGTCCGTTTGATGCTTCACGCCAAGCTTTCGCCCTCCGTCCCGGACGCGGAGCTGGCGGCGTCTCTCGGCGTCTCGGTCTATCCTTTACAAAAGGCGAAGAAGGCGGCGGCGCAGTACGGTCAAAGACAGCTTCTTTCCGTGCTGATGAAGTTATATGCCCTCGAAGAAGCCTTCAAAACGGGAAATATAAGCGTGGAAAACGCGATGGATCTCGCGATAGCGGAAGCCATCGAAGCGAGGAAAAAATGATTGGTGTTATGAAGAAAGCGAATCAATATCTGCTTCTCTTTTTGACGGGAGTGGCGTATTGGTTCTCCAAAGTCGCGTATACCTTCTCCATCGCGAGTATGGCGTCCGAGACGATGGGGATGAATTATACGACCTTCCTCATCACGATGTCCGTGGTGATGGCGCTCTTCTCCGCCTTCATCGCGAAGGTTTTGGTTTATATTTCCTATCGCATCGTGGGCTCGATCTTTACACGCCGCAGCGGCATGCTTTATCCTTTCCCCCTTCGTTACGGGGAGTATTCGGGGATCGTGCTTTCCTTTGCCTTCCTTTGCCTTATGCTCTGCGGGCTCATCGGTCTGCCCGAGCTTTTCATTCCGTCGCTTTCCGCTCTTCTCGGTGTGATCAAGACTCTCGTCGTCTGGGTGTTTTATTTTATCGGCGCCAAGTATTTCGTGGATCGTTTCGCGCATGATTATGATCGTAAAGCACTCGCGATCTCTCTTTCCGTCGTTCCCTTCGTGCTGATGGGGATCACCATCGTGCTCGCGGTCATGGAGGTGGCGTTATGAGAAAGCTTCTTCTTGTTCTTTTGATCGTAAGCGTGCTTTTCTTCGCAGTGGCGCCCGTCGGCGTCTCTTCCGCGGAAGCCACGCCTTATGAATATGCCGCGGCATTTGCGTCTTTGTATCCCACGCGCACGCTCGGCGGGGATTTGGAACAAGCCTCTTCCGCCGTGCTCGTCTCTTTCTTGGATGCGCTGGGATATCGCGTGGAGACCCCATCTTTCGTCCATCAGATCGAGTCGGCGAATACTTCCGCGAAGATCACTTGCCATTATAATCACGTCCTCGGTTTCAAGGATAATGGGAAAGGGAAGACCGTTTTGATCGGGACATATTACGGCACTTTCGAGCCTTCGGACGGCGACGGCGTGGGCGAAGGCGCGGAAACGGCGCTTTCGGTCGGCGCTTTGCAGTCTGTCGCCGCGAAGCTCTCGACCATCTCTTGCGATTATGATATCGTGATCGCCTTTTGGGGCGGGATGGCGCTCTCCGAGTTCGACGTTGAAAAATGCGGGGTGGATCTCGATACCCTCGCTTTGTATATCAATCTCGACGGCGTCGCCGCAGGGACGTACGATTATCTTTATTGCGACGACGTGAAGCGCGCTCATGCGACGTATTTCAAGGGGATCATCGAGGAGGCGGGAGCCGACATCCTCGATCCGCCCGCTTATAAGCGCGCGATCAGTTATGCCTTTTCGGACGGCACCTATGTGCAAGCCCATCTCGGCATCCTCGGCGCGAATAACGCCTTCCTCGCGGAAGACGTTCCCTGCGCTTCCTTCGTGGGTGGCGCTTGGACGTATGAGACGGGAGTCTATCGTTATGAAGGGAAGGGAGACGTCGCAGGCACGAGCGAAGATACTTTCGAGGTCATCGACAGGCGAAACGGCGGCAAAGAGGAGACGGAAAAGAGGCTTCTTGCGGTCTCGGATGTCATTGTTAAGGGCGTGACGGGGGAGGGACTCTCCGCGGCGCTCGACAGGGCGGAGAAGGAAGTGTCCGGCGCGGATCTCCGAAGTCCGCTTGCGTATTATCTCATTCTTTTCATCGGCGCGGGCGTCGTCATCCTGCTTTTCATCCTCTTGATCGTGAGACAGGGGAAGGACAGAAGGGAGCAAGTGTGGGAGGGCGCTTTCCGCACGCCGGAGGAAGAGAGCACCCGCGAGGGCAGTCCTTTCGAGGAGTTTGAAGGAGAGAAAAATCAAGATCCGCCGAAGGATGACGGGGAGGACGATGTCTTCCGCTTTTAGCGTGGATTTTGCTTTATTTTTTGCGCGGGCTATATTATACTTGATATAGTTTGGCAATGTAGAGGTGCGTATATGGAATTGCTGACGAATTATTTTAAGAATATCGGCTGGGTGTCCATCGTGGACGCGGTGATCCTGCTCATTTTTATCATCGCGATCGCAGCGTTCTTTTTCCGCAAGAAGAATTATAAGATGGGGCTTTTCTTCATTTTGTACACCCTTCTCTTCGTGGGAATGGACGTCTGCACGGCGCTCTTCGAGCTCAAAACGCTTTATTTTACGCGCGAGATTATGCGCTTCCTCGCCGTCATATTCATCGTGGCGAGCGCGGTGGTGTATCAGTCCGATTTGAAGCTGCTTTTCGCCAAGATCAGCGGGCAGAATGAAGAGAACGTCTATGCCAAGCTCCATAATTCCAGAGACGAAGATGACCTTCGCTATGCCTCGGGCGAGATCGTGAAAGCCTGTCAGAATCTCGCGAAGAATAATATCGGCGCCTTGATCGTCGTCTGCCCCACCATCATCTCCTCGAATATGTTGGATACGGGCATTCGCCTGAACAGCGTCCTTTCCGCGCCGCTTTTGGAGAGCATCTTTAATCCGCATGCTCCCTTGCATGACGGCGCCGTCATCATCAAGAATAACGTCGTCCTCGCGGCGGGTTGTTTCCTGCCTCTTTCGCAGAATCCCGCGATCAGCAAGGATCTCGGCACGCGCCATCGCGCCGCCATCGGCATCACGGAGGAGAGTGACGTTTTGACCATCGTCGTCAGCGAAGAGACGGGAATCATCAGTCTGGTCAGGAATGGTGAGATCAAGCGTTACATCACGGGCGAGAAGCTCATGGACGCTTTGGATGATGCCTTTGGCATCACGGATATCAGCAGAAGAAATACGCGCAGTTACGGGAGAGGAGGCAGAAAATGACGGAAGACATCATCCGCGTCCCTCGGGTGCTTTTGCCGAAGGAGGATGTGGATCTTGAAAAATGGGCGGTCATCGCTTGCGATCAATTCACGTCGCAGGGCGAGTATTGGCAGAAGCTCCGCGATTATTGCGGCGAAGTCAGCGCTTTGAATATCATTTTCCCCGAGTATTATCTCGAAAGAGGGGATATGGAAGAGCGCATTCGCTCCATCAATTTACATATGACCGATTACCTTCGGAAGGGCATCTTCCGCGAGGTGAATGATTTCATTTTGACGGACAGGGTCACCTCTTACGGGCATCGCCGCGTGGGGCTCATCGCCGCCGTCGATCTCGATTCTTATGATTTCATGACGGGCGGTCTGCCCATCCGCGCCACGGAAGCCACGGTGAAAGAGCGTCTTCCCGTGCGTTTGAAGATCCGCCGCGGCGCCCCCTTGGAGCTTCCGCATGTTTTGCTCCTCATCGACGATGAAGAGCGTTCCGTGATCGAGCCCGTTCTCGCCTCCGTGACGAAGGAGGATCTTTTGTACGACACCGATCTCAATATGTCCGGCGGACATATCAAAGGGTATCGCGTAAAGGACGCGGAGAAGGTGCGTTCCGCCGTGCTCGCCCTTGCCGATCCCGCCAGGATGAAGAGCCGTTACGGCATCGAGAAGCCTTTCCTCTTCGCCGTGGGCGACGGGAATCATTCCGTGGCGACGGCAAAGCTCCTTTGGGAGGAGATCAAGCCCACCCTTACGGAGGAAGAGCGCTCGGATCATCCCGCGCGCTATGTCCTCGTCGAGATCGTGAATCTTTATGAGGATGACCTCCTCTTTGAGGCGATTCATCGCGTGATTTTCGGCGCGGGGCTTCCTTTTATTCGAGAGATGCAGAGCGCGCTCTCCGGCGAAGGACATGTCACCCTTCTTTATCGCGATGAGATGTATGGCGTAGACGTCCCGAAAGTGGCGGCGGAAGCGGTGAAAGCCGTACAGGATTTCATCGACGGCTATATCGCAAGGCACGATGGCGTTTCGGTGGATTATATCCACGGCGATGCGAATCTTTCGGAGGTGGCGGCGTCTCATGACGGCGTGGCGATCTTCATGCCCGTGATGGAGAAGAGCGATCTTTTCCCGTACGTCGTGAAACACGGCTCCCTTCCGAGGAAGACCTTCTCGATGGGCGAGGCGGAAGAAAAGAGATATTATCTCGAATGCAGAAGAATACGATAAAATACAAGCATACAAGGAGAAAGCTATGAAAGTTTGCAAGTTCGGCGGTAGCAGTATGGCGTCGAGTGACACGATCAAAAAAGTGGCGGACATCATTCGCTCGGACAGCGAGAGGAAGTATATCGTCGTGTCCGCGCCGGGGAAGAGACACGCCAAGGATATCAAGATCACGGACAGCTTATTGACGGCGTTCGCGGAGAGCAAAAAGGGCGGAAACGTCAAGGCACTCCTCGCGCCCATCAAAGAGCGTTTTACCGAGATCGCCGCAGGGCTCGGCATTTCGGACAAGGTGGATCTCGAAACGATCTTCGAGGAGATCGAAGAGGGGATCGCCGCGTCTCCCATCGCGGATTATGCCGCGGCGCAGGGAGAGCGCCTCTCCGCGATGCTTCTCGCAGCTTATCTCGACTATGCCTTTGTGGATGCGAAAGAGATCATCCGTTTTTCGGATAACGGCGCCTTTAACGCGGAGTACACGAATGATATCGCGCGTCGCCATCTTTTGAAAAAAGAGTACGTCGTGATCCCTGGCTTTTATGGAAGCACCTCCGTCGGGCAGATCCGCACCTTTTCGAGGGGGGGGAGCGACGTGACGGGCGCCATCGTGGCGCGCGCCGTGAAAGCGGATCTTTATGAGAATTGGACGGACGTGAATGGTTTCCTGACGGCGGATCCGCGCATCGTGGATCACCCGCGCAAGATCCCCGAGCTCTCCTATCGAGAGCTTCGCGAGCTCTCTTATATGGGCGCGAATGTTCTCCATCCCGAGAGCATTTTCCCCGTTCGCAAAGCGAATATCCCCATCAATATCAGGAATACTTTTGATCCCGAGGATTCCGGCACGATGATCCTCCCCGGCGTCTTGCAGCACGATCGTCTCATCACGGGCATCGCGGGGAAGAAGGGCTTCGTCAGCATCCTCATCGAGAAATCCATGATGAATAACGAGATCGGCTTCACCCGTCGTCTTCTCTCCGTTTTGGAGAATCTGAATATGAGTTTCGAGCACCTTCCGAGCGGCATCGACACGATGACCTTGATCCTTGCGGACAGCGAGATCGGCGGCAAAATGCAAGAGCTCATCGGCGGCATCCGTGAAGCGGTCAGCCCCGATCGCTTGGAGGTGCAGAGTGATCTCGCTTTGATCGCCACGGTGGGACACGGCATGGCGTACAAGCCCGGCACGGCGTCTAGACTTTTCACCGCGCTTTCCCGCGTTGGCGTGAATATCAAGATGATCGACCAAGGGTCCAGCGAGCTGAATATCATCGTCGCCGTGAAAGGGGACGATTACGAGAGAGCGATCAATGCGATCTACGAAGAATTTATCAATTGAGGTGAAGTTATGATCTATGCAGGTGTAGATGTCGGAGGAATGAGCATCAAATGCTGCCTTGCCACCGAGCAGGGTGAGATCCTCGTAAAAGACAGTTTCAAGACAAAGGACGGCATCACTTCCGCGGAGATGGGCGAGAGCATCGCGCGTTTCCTCAAAGAGCTTGCTTCCCGTATCGGCGTCGCGGAGAAGGATATCCGCGCGGTGGGCATCGGTACGCCCGGCACCGTGGACGGAAAGAAAGGTGTCATCGTATATTCAAATAATATCAAGCTTGAGCATGCCCCCATCGTTCAAGACGTAAGGAAGCATCTTGATTGCCCCGTTTTCGTGGAGAATGACGCGAATGCCGCGGCGCTCGGAGAGGCGCTCTTCGGCGCGGCGAAAGGGCTCTCGAATGTCCTCCTCGTCACCCTTGGCACGGGCGTCGGCACGGGTATCGTCGCAAATGGCGAGATGATCACGGGCGTCGGCGGCGCAGGCGCGGAAGGCGGGCATATCATGCTGAAAATGGGCGGCGAGCGTTGCACCTGCGGAAATCGCGGTTGCTTCGAGGCGTATGCTTCGGCGAGCGCGCTCCTCCGTCAGACGGCGCGTATGGTGCAGCGCCGTCCCGATAGCCTTCTTGCTTCTTTGTGGAAGGAGAAGGGCGAGTCGGGGATCGTTCCCTTTGATGCGGCGAAAGCAGGGGATAAAGCGGGCGCGAAAGTCATCAAGGATTATGTTTCCTATGTCGCGCAGGGTCTCGCTTCTCTCGCGAATATCTTCCGCCCCGACGTCGTTTTGGTCGGCGGCGGCATCAGTAATCAAGGGGATTATTTCATCAAGAAGGTTTCGCGCAAGATGAATGCGCTCCTCTATGGCGCAGGGGTGAATCCGAAGGTGAAAGTGCTGGCTGCGGCTTTGAAGAATGACGCGGGGTTATATGGCGCTCTCGCCTTGGCCATTAAAGGTGAGCGCCTATAACGGCGCATCTACTTCGCTACGCCTCATCGTCGGGCACCACGTACAAGGAGTACGCTCAGACCCGCCTCTTCGGTGAGCGCTCGTATCTACACCGTTCTACGCGCCCACATCCCCATGGATATTTCGGGGAACCTCAATGGCGCGTTCGCGCTCGCCAAGGGCGGGGGCTGACGGGAGGTGGCGACCTACTTGCTTTGTTTCTGTCTGCACTTTGACGAAATCACGTACAAGAAGTACACTCATTCGCCAAGGCTTGCCGAGCCTCGCATCTGCCCCCTTCTTCATTCGCGCGGAAATATTTTGGCGGTTTTAGTTGGGTTCTTTTTCATTATTATTGCATGATGTGAAGAACCTGATTTCGCCCGTGAGTGCGTTTTGTCGGAGTGGTTCGCACGCATGGCGGAAGGAGGACTGTGAAAACGCTTTTTATTTATTATTCTTATACGGGGAATGGAGATCTCGTTGCGGAATATTTTCGCGAGAAGGGGGCGGAGATACGCAAAGTCAGCCCGAAAAAGTCTCTGCCGAAGTCTTTCCTCTTGGGAATGCTGACGGGCGGTTTCTTGGCGTCGGTCAAGCATAAGTCGCCTCTCCTTGAATGGGACAGTTCTCTCGAAGGATATGACCAAGTGATCGTCGGCTCTCCCGTCTGGAATGGCAGGATCTCTTCTCCCATCAATTCGGTGCTGGAAGCCTTGAAAGGGAAGGAACTCTCCTTCGTCCTCTATGCGGGTGGCGGCGCTGCGCCCAAGGCAGTCGAACAGCTGGAAAAAGAGTTTCCCTCCTCGAAGATCGTCGTCCTGAAAGAGCCGAAGAAGCTCCCCGAAGAAAGAGAGAAATTGCAAGTCTTCTTCGATTGATTCCTCTTAAAGAAACAAAAAGCGCTACGTGTATCGTAGCGTTTTTTAATCTTCCGTTTCGCATTCGGCGTTTATCGCCGTCCCTTTCGGCGCGACGTAGTCTTTTCCGCTTTTCAGCACGGCGAAGATGATGCGGGTCATTTTCTTCATCCCGTGCGAGAGGGCGACGAAGAAATGCTTCCCTTCGTCACGCTTTTTGTCGATGTAAGCGCGCATGACGGGGTCTGTGATATAGGCGGCTTTCGTGGCTTGGAAGATGGCGTTTCGGAGGTACTTTGATCCCTTTTTCACCATCGGCGTGCGGGTGAGAAGGTATTTGCCCGATTGATAGATGGTGGGCTCGCTCCCGACGTAAGCGAGGAGCTTTGCGGGGGTCTCGAAGTTCTTGATATTCCCGATCTCGGCGAGGATGGCGGCGCCCGTGCTGATCCCTACGCCGGGAATCGTGAGGATGGGGGTATGCAGACGGCGCAGGAGGGTTTCCAGCCTTTCTTCGAGCACCTCCACTTCCTCTTGCAGGAAAGAGATCTGTTTCGCGAGGTGTTTCAGCTCGAAAGCGTCGCCCGCGTTCGCCGTGCCGATGGTATGCGAAGCGGCGTCGATGAGCGCCTCCGCCTTTTTGCCGTAATGCCCGCGCGAGAGCTTGTCGAGGCTCTTGGCGAGCGCTTCTTTGTCCACCTTCAAGATGTCTTTCGGCGAAGGGTATTTCACAAGGAGATCGATGGTGGTCTTGTAATTCACGTTGAACACAGTTTCGAATTCCGGGAAGACGATCTGCAAGACGCGGCGGTATCGGTTTTTCATCGTTTGGAGGGTCTTCAAGACGCGGTAACGGTATCTCGTCAGGGATTTCAGCGTATAGATGTCGGCGAGCACGTGCCGTCTTTTTTCCACGACGGTCTCCGCCGTCACTTCGGCGATGTAGCGCGCGTCGCTTTTGTCCGTCTTCGTATTGCGGAGGGACTTGCTCTTGCGGTACATATTCACGGTCAAGGGGTTTAAGGCGATGACGGTATAACCCTCTTCTTTTAGAAAGGAAAGGAGGTTTTGCGAATAATGCCCCGTATGCTCCAAGCCGATCTTGACGTCCTCTTTTCGTCTGCGCACGCGCTTCACCGTCTCCCGAAAGGCGGAGAAGCCCTCGGAGTCGTTTTGAAAGGTGTAATTGTCCAAGAGGATCTCCCCGTCCTCCCGCACGATGTGGCAGTCGTGCTTGTCCTTCGCCACGTCTATTCCCACGTATATCATTTTATTTCCTCCTTCGTTTCTTGCTAAAAATGCGGCGGAAATCTCCGCCGCATACGCTCTCGCGCCGTATCCTCCTGTAAAAACGACAAGCGTTAGGTATTGAAAAAAACCGGATCGCGGGAGCGCACCTTTATTATATCATATTTTTCCGCCGGGCGGCGGCTTTTTCTCCGCTTTCGGCGTCTTGACTCCCGTCACGGGTGCGATCCTGCATAACGGCGCCTCCATTCTCGTTGTCCTGAATTCCGCCTTGATCCTCTTGGCGGCACGCCGCTCGGCGAAGAAAAAAGAGAAGCGCGCGGCGTAAGTTTTCGCGGAGCGGAATACTTTACTTTTCAAGGAGAACGTGGTATAATTTCTCTTGCCGAAAGGTAAAGGAGTGCTATGAAAGTTTGGAAGATAGTGGCGCCGGACACGCTTTCCATGGAGGAAATCACGGGAGAGCTTCGCCCCGGTCACGTCAAAGTGAAAGTCACAAAGCTCGGGCTCACCGGCGCGGATATCGCCGTGTATGAAGGCTCGGAGAAAGCCACGCTGCCCATCACCCCGGGGCGTATCGCCACGGGCTTTATCAGCGAAGCGAATGAGAACAGCCGTTTTCGTAAGGGAGAGCGCGTGCTCCTTTCTCCTTATTTGAAGGATGCGAAAGGCCGCTTGAAGATCATGGGCGTGGATAATGACGGCTATCTCGCGGATTACGTCGTCGTGCCGGAGGAGTGCGTTTATTCCCTTCCCGAGAGCATTACGGAGGATATGGGCGTTTTCGCCGAGTATGTCGGCATCGCCGCGGGTCTGACGGATAAGCTGGATCTCAAACATGAGCAGTACGTCGCCATTTTGGGCGCGAATGCTTTGGGACTCATCTTCGCTCAGCTCGCCATCTATTATCAAGCCATCCCCATCATCATCGATAAGTCCGAGAAGCGTCTCGCCGCCGCGGAAAAATTCGGCATTTATTATCGTATCGATTCCTCTAAGCAGGACGCCGCTCGCCGCATCAAGCAGATCACCTGCGGCAAGATGGCGGATTGCACGATTTTCGAGTGCCGCTCCTCTCAGCAGCCGCAGCTTGCTTTTTCGCTCACGACGGAAGGAGGCAAGGTGGGTATCGTCGGGTATGATACTTTCGTCGGCAAGCTGAATGCGGACATCTCCGCCATTATGGGCAGACAGCTCTCCGTCGTCGGGATCAATAACGGCGCTTCGGATATGGACGCCGCGATAAACCTCCTTGCGAACGAGGTGGTGAAGGTGGACGACCTCGTGGATAAGACCGTGGATTTCCTCGCCGCGCCGGACGCTTTCACGGAAGCGGCGGACAGCGAGAATAATTATTTGAAGATCATCATCAAGTGCTGATCCCCGCAAGGGACGGCGTCTATCGCGTGAAAAAAGGCTTCTCTCTCCGAAAGAAGCCTTTGTTTTTTTTTCGGTTTGATAGCCTTTTCATTCACTTTTCCTTTTCGCTTGGTCGAAAGGCGCGAAAAGAAGAGGATCAATAAATATTCGGCAGATAAGAATGCATGTATCGCTCGAAAGCGGTGACGGCGTTTTGGGCGAGGGAAAGCTCCTCGGCGGTCAGCCCGTCACGCGCGTTCAAAGCGGAGAGGGGACTGAGCGCGTCGCAGAGACCGTCGAAGTCAAGGGAGAGGAGATTCGATTCTTCGTGAAGAGACTTGCCGAGGAAAGAGGCGGTGATGAGCTGATCCTCTTTCAGCACGGTGAGGACTTGCTCCAAACTCTGACGAAAAGCCGCTTTTTCGGCGTCCCCGAGCGCGATGTATGCGAGATATGCCGCGTTGAGCTTATTTGCTTTTTCCGCGAGCTCGACGTTTTCGTCCGAGATGATGCGGAAGACGCCGTTCTCGGTGTAGCCGCAGAAGGTCTTTTCGATGGGGAAATAGGCGTCGTATCCGCCGCGCCTCGCTTCGTAGTCCTCGCGAGAGATCTCGGTGGCGAGAGCGGTGTCGTAATGATAGCCGTAATAAAGGGTGCCTTCGCGACGCTCGTATTCCACGCCGAGGAAAGTTTCCGCGGTGGCGAGAGAGCAGAAAGCCGCGGCGTAAGAGAGGAAAGGCTCGTAGGCATTGAAGACGGCGGTGATGAGCCGCGTCAGGTATTCTTTCGCGATCGTCGCGGAGGAGATCTCTCTCTGTTTGATGATCTCTTCCGGCATGGTGAGCGCGAGCTCGCGGAGATACGCTTTGCCGCCCTCGGATACGCCCGTCATTGAGTGCAGGGAGGATGCGAGGGAGAGAAGCAGGGTGTTGACCCGCTTGGCATTCAGCCCTTGCAGGTCCCCTTGGAACAGGGCGGAGAGCTCGGTATCGCCGAGATCTCGATAAAAGGTAAAATAAAGATTCGCGATCTTGCGGCAGTCTTCGCGGGTATAAGCGAGGGCCTCCGCGCGTCCCGCCTCCACGGCGTAATAAAGGTCGCCCGCGATGTCCGCGCTGACGGTATTCGCGATGAGGGAGAGCATCTTTTCGGACTGTTTCTTCGCTTCTTCGTTAAAATCCTTCGTATAAAGCGCAGTCAGCGCCGCGCCGACGGCATTCTCTTTTGCGAGGAGGAGGATGGTCGCTTGATCCGCGTCCTCTACGCCCGCCGTGTCAAGGAGGGAGAGGAGCTCCGAGGCGATCTCTTCTTGCCGTTCGCTCGCGGGGAGCGAAGCCGCCACGGCTTCCGCCGCAAGGACGGAGATGTCGGGCTGGGGCTCGACGGTCGGCTTGTCCTTGCAGGAAAAAAGAGCAAGCGCGAGGCTCGAAACAAGGATCAAGATGAGAATGAGCGAAAGAAAACGTTTCTTCATAGTATTTTATAGTATATCATATTCGCGCGTTACGCGTCAATACGCGGGGGCTCCCGTCATTTGCTTTCGGAGGCGGGCGTCTTTTTGAAAAGCTCTTTGGATTCCGTCAGGAGGATTGCGACGAACATGATGCCGACGCCGATCCATTCCCGTACGGTCAGCCTCTCGCCGAGGAGGAGAAAGCCGCCGAGGACGGAGAAACACGCCTCGAAGCTCATGATGAGGGAGGCGGCGGTGGGGTTCGTGTCCTTCTGTCCGATGATCTGTAAAGTATAAGCGATGCCGCAGGAGCAGATGCCCATATAAAGGAAAGAGCGATAGTAAGAGAGGATCACGGCGAAAGAGAAGTCGTTCCGCTCGAAGATGAGGGCGAGGATGGCGGAGAAGACGCCGCAGATCAGAAACTGCAAGGCGCTGAGCTTGACGCCGTCCGTCTTCGTCACGAAGTGATCCACCACGGTGATATGCCCCGCGAAAGCCACGGCGCAGAAGATGAGGCAGAGGTCGCCCGTATTGACGGAGAAGGAGTCTTTCACACAGATAAAATAAAGCCCCGCCACGCCGAGCGCGACGGAGATCCAGATGACGAGACTGCTCTTTTTGCCGAGGAAGAGCCCGATGATGGGTACGAGCACGATGTACATCGCGGTGATGAAGCCGGCTTTGCCCGCTTCGAGATTCATCGACAGCCCGAATTGTTGCAGATTCGT
>CAMOUZ010000016.1 GCA_946626795.1 uncultured Clostridia bacterium | reverse complement strand
TTTATAAAACTATTTTCTTTTCATAGCGCACGCCCGAAATCTAATTAGAGATATTACACCTATTAAGCAAAACAGGACGCGAAGTAATATGCGATAACGAGGCTCGACAAGTACGCGAAAGGACGCGTATTTTTTGTACGTAACCCTTCGGGTGCGATGGTACTAAACGACGTCGGCGTGCGCTTATGCGCCTCCGTTTATTTGTAATGCACTCTTAATTCATCTGTATCTTCGTAGTAAGTGGCGAGGGCGACGGTCTTGATAATCTCGTCGTCACCGAGGCGTTCTTTCAGCCAGAGGATGTCCTTCCCGATCTGCGTCAGCGCGGAGAGGATCACTTTTCCGTCCTCCACGACGTCCTTACTGAGAGAGGGCGCCTGCCCTTCTATGCCGAGATCCGTCCTTTTTGCGATGGCGGCAGAGGCGGCAGGCAAAATGGAGATCTCCCCGCTCGTCTCGAAGATGCAGTACGCCACGTCGCGAAGGTCAAAGAAGCCTTTCGCGCGGCACATCGAGAGGAGATCATTGATATCCAGCTTGGAGCGAGAGAGATTTTTATAATCGATCTCGCCATTTGCCACGAGGATGATGGGACGGCCGCGCACGAATTTCTTCAAGAAGGTGGCTTTCCGCGCCGTAAGCGTGAGCACGAGATCGAGGACAAGATAGATCCCCATCGCGATGAAAAAATAATAAAAGGGACGTTCGAGATCCGTCGCCATTTCGGCGGCGATGGAGCCCAAGGAGATGCCGATCACATAATCGAGAAAAGAGAGCTGGGCGATCTGTTTCTTTCCCATGATCTTCGTGACGACGAAAAGATAAAGAAAACTGATGACGGAAGACACCACTACGTGTAAGATCGGATCCATATCGAGAAGTATAGACGAAAGACGGGCGGCTTAATCGCGCTTGACAAGGCACCCCTCGGGGAGAATATAATATCATATCCGAGATAATATAAAGGTGGGCTTATGAAAGCATACGCAAAACAAATGACCGACACTCTTCTCTCCTTCCTCGCCATCGACAGCGTGCAGGGAGAGCCCATAGACGGCGCTCCTTTCGGCAAAGGAACGAGGCAGGCGCTGGACGCTTTCCTCTCTCTCGCCTCATCTTTCGGCATGAAGACGAAGGACGTCGACGGCTATTGCGGCTGGGCGGAAACGGGCGAAGGCGAGCTCCTCGGCATCCCCGTCCATCTCGACACCGTGCCTTTCGGAGAGGATTGGACGCATTCTCCTCTCGGCGAGACGGCGGAAGAAGGGGGCGAGACGAGGATCTTCGGCAGGGGCGCGGAAGATGACAAAGGTCCCTTCGTGGCGGTGATCTATGCCTTAAAAGCTCTTCTCGACGAAGGCAAGAAGCCCAGACGGCGCGTGCGCATCATCGCAGGGCTGAATGAGGAGAGCGGATGGAAATGCATCGAGCGTTATCTCCAAACGGAAGAGATCCCCGCGATGACCTTCTCCCCCGACGCGGATTTCCCCGTGATCTTCGCGGAGAAGGGAGTGCTCCACGTCCGCGCGACGATGAAAAAGCCGAAGGAGGTCCTCTCCTTTTTCGGCGGCGAGCGCGTAAATATGGTTGCGGACAGAGCCACATTGGAGATCAAAGAGCTCTCGGACGCCGCTTTCTCGAAATGCTTAAAAGGCGGGATCAAAGTGAAATTTATCGAGGGCGGCTTCCGTCTCTCGGCGGAGGGCATCTCCGCGCATGGTTCCACGCCGGAAAAAGGCGAAAACGCCATCTTGAAGATCCTTTACGCCGTGAAATCCACGAGCGAGGCGCTCGCCGACTTTTACGACGATTTCTATGACACGGAGGGGAGAGGCGTCGGGCTTCATCTCGACGACGAAATCTGCGGCGACCTCAGCTTGAACGTCGGAAAGGTGGAGACCACGGAAGAGACCATCACCTTCTCTCTCGACATCCGTTATCCCGTTTGGAGCCTCGAAGAGGAGATCCTCCGCGCCTTGCAAAACGCTCTCGGCGAAGAGACTGTCCTCTCCGTCCAAGGTAGGCACAAGCCCCTCTATGTTTCGCCCGATTCCGAGCTCGTGAAGAGCCTGCTCGACGCTTATAACGAAGTGACGGGCGAAAAGGCGAAGCCCATCGCCATCGGCGGCGCCACCTATGCCCGCGCCTTCCCGAACGCCGTCGCTTTCGGCCCCGTGTTCCCCAAGGAAGAGAGCCGCATCCATCAGAAGGACGAGAGCATCTCCCTCAAAAACTTCCTGCTTGCCGCGGAGATCTATAAGCGCGCGCTCGAAAAGCTGGCTTTCTGACGCCCGCTCTTTCATAGACTAAATATCTCATTCTCTTTCGATCACTTTACGCGGGAAGCGCCACGTGCTATAATGCTGCTATGCAGTTTGTGACGACACTCATCACCGTGGCGATCATGCTCGCCTACGCCATCCCGGGCTTCATTTTCGTGAAGACCAAAGCCATCAAGCCGGATTCCATCGGCGCTTTTGCGCGCATCCTCCTTTTCGTCTGTCAGCCCGCCCTCATCCTTTATTCTTTAAACGCGGCGGATTTCAGCATGGAGTTTCTCCGTCAGATGGGGATCTTCTTCGGGCTTTGCACGGGGATGCAGATCCTCGTGATGGTCTCCCTCACCTTCATCTTGAAGCGCCGTTTCGACGACGTCAGAAACCGCATCTGCACCATCGCCTCTTCCCTTGCGAACGTGGGCTTTTTCGGCGTGCCGCTCATCGAGGCGGTCCTCGGCGCAGGACACCCCGCCATCGCCTTCTCCACCGTCTTCTCCGTGAGCTTAAATCTCCTCTCTTGGACGCTCGCCGTGGGGATCATCACTTGGGACAAAAAGAAGATCAACGTGCGCAATATGATCGTGAACCCGACGACGGTCTCCCTTCTCATCGCGCTGCCGCTCTTTTTCACCTCCACAAAGCTCCCTGCCGTCATCGCGCCCATTATGGAGCTGCTCGGCAGAATGACCACGCCGATGTGCATGCTCATTCTCGGCATGCGACTCGCCACAGTGACCCCGAAGGATCTTTTCCTGAATCCGCGGATCTATATCTCCACGGCGCTGAAAAATATCCTCTATCCACTGCTCTCTTTCTTGATCATTTATTTCATTCCGCTCCCGACGTATATCAAGGTGACCTTCTTCCTTCTCGGCTGTTGCCCGAGCGCAAGCATGGTGCTGAATATGTCCGAGCTCGTGGGCGAAGGACAGACCCACGCCGCGTGCAGCGTCTTAGTGAGCACCATCTTCTGCATCCTGACCGTGCCGCTCCTCGCCTTGATGATCCCCCTGCTCGGGGCTTAAAATCGAGAAAAGAAAAGGGAATCCTTATTGCATTTCCTCTTTATTTGAAATCACGATTTTTATAAGATAAAAAGTAAGCGTATAAAAAGAAGTCGGCGTTTTGCCGACTTCTTTACTTTTCTTTTCGTTTTGTCATTCTCTTTCATTCTAAGAGCGTTCATTCAAATAAAGAGGAAGCGAGAAAAAGAAGCATTCGGCTCCGGGCGGCGCAAATCAAGGAGGAGGGCGCAGGAAGATTTTTCGTTCTTCGAGCGAAGGCGTATCGACATACGTCGAGAGAGAAAACGGAAAAAGACAAAAACGAATACTTTCTATTCTCCTTCCGCTCCATTTATATCACGATTTTTATAAGACAAAAAGTAAGTGTATAAAAAAGAAGTCGGCGTTTTGCCGACTTCATATTGTTTATGCGTTTTTGTCGTTCTTACAAGTAAAAATCCTCGATTTGCGCCGCCCGGAGCCGAATGCTTCTTTTTTATTGTACGGCATTCCACATGCTCACGACAGCGCTCTGACGATCGCCGAAGTCCTTCATCACGCCGCAACGATCGAGGGTCGTCTTGCTCGGGAACATCGTTTCGAGGAACATCGCCCTCCACGCCGCGTCCGTGCCTTTCAGCATCTCATTCTCGGGATCCTTATACTCCGCGTAAAGCGCATCGTACGCCGCCGTCACGGGGCTGATCGCGCCCGCGTACTCGCTATTCGCGATGGCAGTGTCCTTCAAGCAGAGGAATTTCAGGAAGTAATTCGCCGCTTTGACATTGACAGCGTACTTATTGATGACAAAAGCGTCGATATAGACGTTTCCGCCCTCCTCGGGGACGACGTACCAAAGATTTCTGTTTCCTTCGCGCTCTTTGCCGTTCGCATCCTCGTAATTATTCATCACGTAGCCCGCGTCGCAGGACCACATCAACGCCACAGCCACTTCGCTGTTATTCGCCGCCATATCGAATTTCACGTTGTCGACGTCCCATTCCGCGCCGCCTTCTTTCACGGCGAGCAAAGATCTCTTCGCCGCCGCAATGGTGGCGTCCGAAGCGTCCTTAAAGACATTTTGCACCGCCTCTTTCTGCGCCTCGCCCGAGAGATCTTTCAGGCTGTCTTTCGCATTGTAGAGACACGCCGCGGCATATGCGTCGCGCATAGAGTCCTTAACAGAACGGTGATTTGCGTATTCCTCGCCGAAGAGAGCGTCCCAGCTCGTGATCTTCTTTCCCGTCTTGGTGAGGTCGTAGACGAGGCCGAGGGTGCCGTACATATAGGGCACGGCGTATTCGAGGGTCGGATCGAAGTCCTTCGTCGTCTCGATGTACTGCGCCTTGAAAAGTCCTTCCTCACTCACGTCGAGAATGGTCTTATCCACCTTTTGCACGAGGCCTTTCTTGATGAGGTACTCGATCATATAGTCGGAGGGACAGAGGAGATCGTAATCCGCCTTGCCGCCTTCCACGGAGGTTTGGACATTCTCCACCGTTTCAAAGGTCTCCAAGACCACTTTTACATTCTCGCCGGTCTGCTCCTTATACCAAGCCTTGAACTCCTTGAAGAGATCTTCGTCGATATACTCGCCGGGCATATAGAGCTTCAATTTCTCCTCCCTCGGCGTGCAAGCGAACAAGGTGACGAAGAGCGCGGACACCATCGCAAGGATCAGCACAATGCTTATGACTTTTTTCATTTCTTTTCTCCTTTCTTAGTTTGTATCTTTCGTAAAGGCATTATGACGCCTTTTTCGCCTGTTCTTTCGCTTTCTTATTCTTCACCACGTTATACACGATGAGCGCCGTGAGCACGATGACGAAGATAATGGTGGAAAGCGCGCGGATCTCCACGGGGATCCCCTTCTTGCGGATACCGGAATAGACATAGGTGGAGATCGTATCGATATTTGCGCCGTAAGAATTGATATTCGTCACGACGAAATCATCCAAAGAGAGAGTGAAAGCGAGCGCGAAAGAAGAGATCATCGCGCCTGCGAGCTGCGGGAGCATCACGGTGAAGAGGCTCCTCATCGGCCCTGCGCCGAGGTCCATGCTCGCTTCAAGCAGGTTCGGATTCAGCTGTTGGAGACGGGGGGTGACCGTCAAGATGACGTAAGGCGTGGTGATGACGGTATGCGTGATGATGAGCCAACCGATGCTGAAATTGATGGGCGTTTTCACGGTGTCGCGCAGGAAGATCATAAGGAGGAAGAAGCCCATCGCCGTCACGATCTCCGCATTCACAACGGTGATCTGGGAGGCGACGTCCACCGCGGACTTCACCTTCTTGCGCATATAATGGATGCCGATGGAAGCCGTGGTGCCGAGGATGGTGGCGAGCGCCGCGGAAGAGAGCCCTATGATGAGTGTATTGCGGAGCGCCGCAAGCATTTTCGCATTCTTGAAGAGCTTGCCGTAAAGAGCGAAGGTGAAATCTCCGAATGCGCCGCCCACAGACTGCGACGTGGAGAAAGAATACACGATGATCATGAGAAGCGGAAGATAGATGAAGAGGAGGATGACGCCGAGGATCGCCCAACGCAAGATAAGATAAAATCTCGAAGCGGCTTTACTTTGCATCACGCCTTCCCTCCTTTCGGCGCTTTCGCCGTGCGACGTGTCAAAAGGCTCCCGATAAACATCACGAGGAGCACGATGAGAAGGAGCACGAAGGAGAGCGCGGAACCGTAGCCGTAATCGCCGTAATTCACATTCTCAAAGAGGCTGGCGATCGCCGCGCCGATGACCGTCGTATTCATATTGCCCATCGTCTTCGTGATGGCGTAAGAGCTGAATATCGGCATAAACATCATGCTGATCCCGCTGATGACGCCGGGAAGCGAGAGGGGCAAGGTCACCTTGAAGAAAGTCTGCACGGGGTTCGCCCCGAGATCCCTCGACGCCTCGACATAGCTCTTATCCATATTCACGAGCACCGTATAGATGGGGAGAAGCATATAAGGGAAGAAATCATAGACCATGCCGATGATGACCGCAGCGAAGCCCTTGCCGACGCCGATCACGGAAAGCAGGGACTGCAAAGCGAAGATACGAAGCATAAAATTGATCCACATCGGGATCACGAAAAGAAGGGCGAGGATCGCCATCTTATTGAAAGGCTGAGACGCGAGCACGAACGCCACCGCATAAGCAATGACGAGGCAGATCGCCGTGGAAAGCGCCGCGATACCGACGGTCTTTCCGAGCTGACGAAGGGTCTCGGGCTCCGTAAAGACCTGACGGAAATTTTGCAGAGTGAAACTGCCGTCCGCCCCGCGAAAAGCATAGACCAAGACCAAGATGAGGGGCACGATCACGAAGACCAGCGTCACCGCAAGATAAGGGAATGCAAATGCCGTCGGGCGGAAAACCTTCGCCTTCTTCATTCCTGAGTTTCCTCCTCATCCGCCTCTGGCTGATACTTTTCGAGACGCACTTTCGCGCCGTCGAGCTTCACGCCCACGCGGTCGTCCATGTCCCATTCATCCGCCGTGTCGATATAAAAATCTTCGTCGGTGTCGGTATAGACCTGCACCTGATAATACGTGCCTTTATAAATGCTCTGCGTCACGGAGGCGCCGATCACGCCGTCCGCTTCGTCGTCCGTGAGCTCCACCGCGTCAAAGGGGACATAAATGATGACCTCATCGCCCGCCTCGAAGCCCTCCGTCGGGATCTCGAAATCGCCGCCGCAGAAGGAGACGACGCCCTCTTCTTTGACGGTGCCGAGGTATTTATTGATGGTGAGGATCTTCTTCATGATATGGATGCTGTCCGGCACGATCTCCAAGGAGACCTCCGCGCCCGGGCGATATTCGCTCTGCGACTGCACGGTGAATTCATAATCGGAAGCAAGCACGATCATCTCGTAATACGTGCCCTTGAAGACGGTGGTCAGGACCTTGCCGTCGAAATGACCTTTCCCCGCGCCCTCTTTGATGACGATGTCCTCGGGACGGATCACGACGTCCACCCTCTCATTCTTCTCGAAGCCCTTGTCCACGCAGGTCAGGGTCTTTCCGAGGAAGGCGATGGAATAATCCTTCTCCATCACGCCGGAGAGGAGGTTCGACTCGCCGATAAAGTCAGCCACGAAAGCGTTTTTCGGCTCGTCATAGATCTTTTTCGGACGGTCGATCTGCTGGATGATGCCGTCATTCATAACGACCACCATATCGCTCATCGTGAGCGCCTCTTCTTGGTCGTGCGTCACGAAGATGAAGGTGATGCCGAGATCCTCATGCATCTTTTTCAGCTCGATCTGCATCTCCTTGCGCATTTTGAGGTCCAAAGCGCCGAGCGGCTCGTCGAGGAGAAGCACCTTGGGCTCGCAAACGATGGCGCGGGCGATGGCGACGCGCTGTTGCTGTCCGCCCGAAAGGGAATTCACGTCGCGATGGCCGTAATCTTCGAGCCCCACGAGCTTTAAGGCGCGATTCACCTTTTTCTCGATCTCCTCGCTCGTAAACTTGCGGAATCCTTTCTTCGCCGTAGGATCGGCGATTTTTTTGAGTTTCAGTCCGAAAGCGACATTCTTAAAGACATTGAGATGCGGGAAAAGCGCATATTTTTGGAAAACGGTGTTCACGGGGCGCTTGAAAGGCGGAATATTCGTGATGGGCACGCCCTCGATATAGATCTCCCCTTCCGTCGGCGTCTCGAAGCCCGCGATAAGGCGGAGAAGCGTCGTCTTGCCGCATCCGCTGGGACCGAGGAGGGTGACGAACTGCCCGCGCTTGATGCCGAGGCTGAGGTCGTCTAAGACGGTCACGCCGTCAAAGACCTTCGTGATCCCCTTGATCTCGATGATATTCTCGCTCTTCTTCTGCGGAGCGGAAAAGGCGGGCGCCTCGCAGGCTTCCGCTTTCTTACCCGTAAAAAATCCTTTCACTTTCTCTATGAGGTTCATCTTCTTCATTCCTTATCAAAAGTTGGGCGGGCAGGAGATCCAAAGGACCGTCGCCTTCTTGTCCGTCATATTCTCGATCGAATGCTTCTTATCCGCTTTGTAATAAAAGGTCTCCCCTTTCTCCACCATAAAGGTGCGGCGTCCGACGGTGAGCTTGATCTTCCCCGCCACGACATAACCGAATTCCTCCCCTTCATGGGGCATATCCGTCTCCTTCGCCCCTTTCTCCAAGAGGTCCAAGAGGATGGGCTCCATCGCGTTCTTCTGCGCGGAGGGCACGAGCCACGTGGTCAGGCTGTCGCCGTAATCTTTGGAGAAATAATCTTCCTTATGGAAGACGAGCGGCTCGCTCTCCTCATTCTGAAAGAACTCTCCGAGATTACTCCCCAGCACCACGAGGATGTCATTCAAGGTCTCGATGGAGGGATTCGCAAGGTCATTTTCCAGCTGACTGATGAAGCCTTTCGTCAGCTCGCAACGATCCGCAAGCTCCTCCTGCGTGAGATTATTTTTGAGCCTGAGCGCTTTGATCTTGACCCCGATCTCCATGTCCGCGCCTCCTTTCTCTTTTGTTTCGTAAAAATAAACTTCCCGTTTGCGACTTCTAACCGCACTAAATCCAAAGTTTATTTTCTCTAAACAAATGCAATTATATATAATACCTATGGTATTGTCAAACGATTTACGTATAATTTCATCCGTAAAATCATTTGTCAGGCTACAATAATTGACGAGAAGAATACAGGAGATGCGGCGCGATGAAAAATACCCGCAGGCGCGTACTCCTTGTACGTAACTGCGGGTATTTAGTCGGAACAAAGCATAAGCGCCGCTATACGCGCTCAGCGACGCCCTCCGAAGCCGCCTCCGGAGAACCCTCCCCCACCTCCGTGGAATCCTCCGCCGCCGCCATGGAAGCCGCCGCCCACCATGCCGCCGAGGCCCTTGGCGATCCGACCCGCACGAAGCGCTCTTTCCGCCGCATTCGCCGAGCGCAGGACGTTCGAGATATTCCCGACGAAATTCAGCCCCGACATCACGCGGAAAGAGGGCGAGAAGAAATAAAGGATGAAGAGCCCGTCCGCGTCGAAGGAACGCGCGCTCATCGTCTTAAACTCGGGATAAGCGATTTCGAGCTGTTTCGCCACCTTATCCGCGATACCCATCGCCGTGGCGAAGACCATATAATCCTCCCAAAGCACGAGCTCGGGGATCTCATGATCCTCCATCATCGAGAATTCCTGCATATATTTCCCGAGGGCATGAAGCTTATCGTACTCCTTCTGTCCCGTCACGGTGAGGGGAGGCTTGATCTTATGCAAGAAGAAATAAGAGACCAATCCGCCGAGGATGAGTCCTACGCCGAAGACCGTCATTCCCTGCCCGAAGAAGAAATTCGCAAAGCCGGAGAGGACGATGACCGCCACACCGGAGACCACGCAACCCGTCACGAAGCGTTTCACTTTTTCAAGCACTTGGTTTTTCTTGGGATACGCCCCCTCACGCTTGGACTTATTCAAGATGGCTTCTCTGTATTTTTGCACCATTCGGATCATCTTCCCGGGATTATTCTTTCCGAAGCTCTCAAACTGCTTCATCGTGAAAGACTCGCCGAGGGGCTTCACCGCGAGGAGCATCTCGATGACGTATTTCTGATGCGTGGGAATCTCGTCGTTCTCGTCATTTTTAAGGACGGTGACCACCGCGCTCTTCGCCTTCTCATCGGGGACGATGGAGATATACTGTTTGCGCACGAGTTCGAGCATCGTCGCGGAGATGCTCTCGTCGATATAATTCTCGGAGGAATAATAGAAGTACATCGGGGAGACTTCGCCGCCCGTATATCCTTCGGGTATATCCCGATAATAAATGGGCGCGTCGGGGAGCTCTAAGGGGCGACTCTTTTTCTTGAAGACGAAGATCATCGCTATGCCGAGGAGGAAAGCCGCCGCCCCAAGGATGTAATCCACGATGGTCACGGCGAGGCGGATCTTTTGCTCTCTCTCATAGGCTTCCTTCCATTCCGTCTCTTCCCGCTCGATGTCCACGGAAGTCACCGAGGTGTCGACGGAAGAGAGGGTGTAATGCGACTTATCGAGGAGGACACGGCTCTCGACGTACTCCCCTGCCTTGATATCCTCGACGTGAACGACGAGAGACTTCTCGTCCTCCGCAAGCTTCCAAGCGCCGACGGCATTCTGCGAGACGTGAAGCCACGCTTTGAGCGAAGGCTCCGCCTCGGGGAAATGAAGGGTCACATTCAGCCCTTTCACGTCCATTCCGTTGATCTCGGAAAGGTATTTATGATAAAAGATCGCCGCGTCCGCGCCGCCCGTGAGATAATTTTCGATCTCGTAGGTATATTCAAAGGTGTGACGACCCGAAGAGAATTCCGGCAAGATGAAGCCGAGTTCCAGCCCACTGTCATTATAATTAAAATAAGCGAAGGTCTTCCCCGCATACTCCCTCTTCCAATAATCGGAAGATTTCGAATCAAGGTCGAGCGGCATCGCAGAGAGCTCCACGGCTACGCCGTCCACGCGGAAACTCGAATCATCGAGAATGATATTCTCATAGATATGCCTGTCGTCGATGACGCGATAAAAATTCCACCACGTCGTATCCTGCGGCGTAAAGACTGCATGTGATTTCTCCGTCACGAGGAGACTCCCCTCCTTCGTCAAGGTCATATCCACATTGAAGGTTTCGAGATAGATCTCCGACGAAAAAAGACTGCACGCGGTCAAGCTCGGCGCAAGGAGCGACAGGAGGAGCAGACACAATATAAGGCAAGCCGTGACGGACTTGCCTTTCTTTGTCCTATGGAGGAAGGTCATCAGAATTTCACCTGCGGAACGTTCTCGCGGATCGAAGACTCCACCTCGAAGAATTTCTCTTCTTGGAACTTAAAGATGGAAGCGATGATATTCGACGGGAATTTCTTCACGAGAACATTGTATTTCTGCACGGTGTCGTTATAGAACTGACGCGCGAAAGCGATCTTATTCTCGATCTCGGTGAGCTCGGCTTGGAGTTTGAGGAAATTCTCATTCGCTTTGAGCTCGGGATATTTCTCCATCGTGACGAGGAGCCTGCCGAGGGCGCCGGAGAGCCCTTTATTCGCTTCGATGGCATCCTCCGTCGTCGTCGCGGCGCTCACTCTGCTACGCCACATCGTGACATTTTCCAAAGTCTCTTTCTCATGGGCGGCATAGCCTTTCACCGTCTCCACGAGATTCGGGATCAGGTCGAAACGACGACGAAGATGGACGTCGATCTGCGACCAACCGTTCTTGACCTTCTCTTTGCCCATCACGAGATCATTATACGTTTTTACAAGAGCACGAATGATCAGCACCAAGACGACGAATATCGCCACGCCGATCAAAAGCCAACCCCACCATTGCATAGTTCAACACCTCTTTTCATTATTCGCGCAGAGAATGCCTGCGTTATTCTTTATTGTAGCACGCGGGCGCGCGCTTGTCAAGGAAGCGGAGGGGGCTCTTTCCCCTGCGCCTCGCTCTGCGCGGCGAGCGACTCGGACCTTTCCTCGCCGAGAGCGTCCTCGCTTTCTTGCAGGGCAAGGTCTCCTTTCTCTCCCTCGGGAGGGACCTCGCTACTCCCCGTCTCTGCCTTCAAGGGGACAAGTGGGACGACGTCTTTCTTCGTCGGCTTCTTAAAGTATTGACGGGCAAGCGAACGCATCAAACGATAAAGCGGGTACAATAATACGGATAAAATAATGGCGTTGGAGACGATATGCGTGATGAAATAAGGAATGCCCGTGCCGTAGCGCAGAATGAAACACTTTGCAAATCCGATATTTCTGAAATTGCTGAGAAGCAGGACTTCGAGCACCGTGGTCTGCACGCCGAAAAGCCCCGTTAAAAGGACGGCGATGATGACGGCGAACAAAGGCGCCCACTTTCCTTTCAGAAAAGAGACCGAGAGCACGAGCGCGGGCCAATGGATGAGATACATAAAGATCCATATATGCGCGCCCCAAATGAAGACCTCGGTGGCGATAAAAGTAAAAGTGGCGATGAGCACCCTGCTCCGCGGCAGCGTCAATGCATAGACCGTCAGAAGAAGGGTCACCACTTCAACATTCGCTATAAATGATAAAGCCATCTTGCCCACGGTTAAGGTCGCGGACAAGATGGCGATAAGACAGACGTCTCGAGCTCGCATCAATAGTCGAACTTGGAAATCATGAATACGTAGGTTTTGCCTTCCGTCAAAGGAAGCGACTCATAGCCTAACGTCGTGGACTTATACGTTGTATCACCTACGACATAGGTACCCCAAGCCTCATTCGAATAATCGGGATCATCGGAGTAAATAAGCCAATACTCGCCTTGACTTGCGTCCGCGGTTCTGCCGTTGATCGTATAGATCATACCGCCTTGCGCTTCGTACGTAAGACACTCTTTCTCTTGCAATGCGTCCAAATAGTCTTTAAGATGTTTTCCGGAAATGTCCGGCATGACTTCCGCGTCGAGCGGAACGATGATTTCGGTCTCCGTCATTTGCACCGGATTGGTGAATTTATTGCAAGCCACCATTCCGACGACGGCGCTTACCAAAAGCGCCAAAGCCAAAACGACCAATGTAATTCTCTTTGCTGTTTTCATAGGATTACCCTCCCTAAAAATATATTCTTATTGCAGCATTAGGACTTCGGAACCTTAACTTCTTCCGTCACCTCTGTGGGGGCAGCGTCGGATTCTCACCGACTTTCCTGCAAAAAGTTTCTTCTTGATGAAAGGGCGCGTTTCCGCGCCCCTCTATATCTTTCCTCCAAGGGAAAAAGTCCCTTGAAGCTCCCTTACAGACCTCTCTTGATATAGGAGGTGTGCAAGATATGATGCGCCTTGTGACTATTCGGCTCGCCGAGGTATTCCTTATAGACCTCGATGATCGCGGGGTTCTCATGAGACTTGCGGAGCGGCATGCTCTTATCCAAAGCATAGATGGACGCCGCGCGGGTGGACTTGATGTCCACGTTGTTCCTCTCGTCCGCCGTGCGGATGGGCTGACCGCCGCCATTCACACAGCCGCCGGGACAGCTCATGATCTCGATGAAGTGATACGGGCTCTTCCCTTCCTTGATCTGGTCCAAAAGGACGCGCGCATTCGCGAGACCGGAAGCGACCGCCACCTTCACTTTGAGACCCTTGATGTCATACTCGGCTTCCTTGATGCCCTTGGTGCCGCGCACTTCCGTGAAATCCACGGAGGGGAGCTCTTCGCCCGTGAGCTTTTCCGCCACGGTACGGAGCGCCGCTTCCATCACGCCGCCCGTCACGCCAAAGATCACAGCCGCGCCCGTCGAGATGCCGAGAGGATCGTCGAACTTCTCGGAGGGAAGGTCATTGAACATAATGCCCATTCTCTTGATCATCTTCGCAAGCTCGCGGGTGGTCAAGACGGCGTCGATATCGGGGATCCCCTCGCCCGCCGCATTCTGGTCGGGACGGGTCTTCTCGAATTTCTTCGCGGTGCAAGGCATCACGGAGACCACGTAAATGTCCTTGGGATCCTTGCCGATCTTCTCCGCGTAGTAGGTCTTGATGATCGCGCCGAACATCTGTTGCGGAGACTTGCAGGTGGAGAGATGCGGGAGCTGATCCGGGAAGTTATGCTCGATAAACTTGATCCAAGCGGGAGAGCAGGACGTGATCATCGGGAGCACGCCGCCATTCTGCACGCGGCTTATAAACTCCGCGCCTTCTTCCATAATAGTGAGGTCCGCCCCGAAGTCCACGTCGAAGACATTGTCGAAGCCCATTCTGCGGAGCGCCGCCGCCATCTTGCCTTCCACTTCCGTGCCGATGGGGCTATTGAATTCCTCGCCGAGGCCCACTCTGACAGAGGGAGCCGTGCCCACGATGACGTACTTATTCGGATCCGCGAGCGCGGCAAGCACGTTATCGATCTCGGACTTCTCGGTGAGAGCGCCCGTCGGGCAGACGGTGATACACTGTCCGCAGCCTACGCAGGCGACGGAAGAAAGCGGATTCTCGAAAGCGCAAGCGATGTGCGTATCGAAGCCGCGCGCATTCGCGCCGATGACCGCCACGGACTGATATTCCTTACAAGCGGCGACGCAACGGCGGCAGAGGATACATTTATTATTGTCGCGCACGAGATACGGGGTCGTTTCGTCGAGAGGATAATTCGAGGTAGCGCCCTTGTATTTATTCTCGTCGCAGCCGTATTCAAGCGCCAAAGACTGCAATTCGCAGCTCCTATTCCTCACGCAGCTCAAACATTCTTTCTTATGGTCGGAGAGGAGAAGCTCCAAGGTGGTCTTGCGGCTATTCATCACGCGCGGGGAATTCGTGATGACTTCCATTCCCTCGCTCACGGGGAATACACAAGCCGCCACGAGGGATCTCGCGCCCTTCACTTCCACCACGCATACACGGCAAGCGCCGATGGCGTTAATATCTTTCAGATAGCAGAGCGTGGGGATCTTGATACCCGCCTGACGCGCGGCTTGAAGGATGGTGTAGCCTTCGGGGACGGTGACATTCATTCCATTGATCTTTAAGTTTATCATCTTCGTTTCCATAGCTATCTCCTCCCTTATTCCTTGATGATCGCCTTGAACTTACAAGTCGACATACACGCGCCGCACTTCACGCACTTCGCGGGATCGATCTCCATCGCAGCGAGCTTCTTGCCCGGGGCGATGTAATCGGTGCGCGAGATGGCGTTCGCGGGGCACTGTCTCTGACACATGCCGCAGCCGATACAGCTGTCTTTCACTATCTTGTACTGCAAGAGGCTCTTACATACGCCCGCGGGACATTTCTTATCCACGATATGCGCGATGTACTCGTCGCGGAAATAGCGGAGCGTGGAGAGCACAGGGTTCGGAGCTGTCTGTCCGAGACCGCAGAGCGAATTATCCTTGATATAATAGCAGAGCTTCTCCATGTCGTCGAGATCTTGGAGCGTCGCTTTGCCCGACGTGATCTTGTCGAGGTACTCGAGAAGTCTCTTATTTCCGATACGGCAGGGCGTACACTTGCCGCAGCTCTCATCCACCGTAAAGGTGAGGAAGAACTTCGCGATGTCCACCATACAGTTATCCTCGTCCATGACGATCATACCGCCGGAGCCCATCATCGAGCCGATGGAGATAAGGTTATCATAGTCGATGGGGATATCGAAATGCTCCGCGGGGATACAGCCGCCCGAAGGACCGCCCGTCTGTGCCGCCTTGAATTTCTTCCCATTCGGGACGCCGCCGCCGATGTCTTCGATGACTTCGCGGAGGGTGGTGCCCATCGGGATCTCCACAAGACCGGTATTCACGATCTTGCCGCCGAGCGCGAAGACTTTCGTGCCGCTGCTCTTCTCGGTGCCCATGGACTTAAACCAATCCGCGCCCTTCAAGATGATCTGCGCAATATTCGCATAAGTCTCGACGTTATTGAGAACGGTCGGCTTACCGAAAAGGCCCTTATTCGCAGGGAAAGGAGGACGGACGCGCGGCTCGCCGCGGTTGCCTTCGATGCTCGTCATAAGAGCGGTCTCTTCGCCGCAGACGAAAGCGCCTCTTATGACGAGCATCGAAGGCAACCGCGGCGAGCCTGATTTCAAGGTCGAAATTAAAGCCCGTGCCGAGGATATTCTTGCCGAGGAGTCCGTATTCCTTCGCTTGGTCGATGGCGATTTGGAGCCTTCTGACCGCGATGGGGTACTCCGCACGGACGTAAACATAGCCCTGCTGCGCGCCGATCGCGTAAGCGGCGATCGCCATCGCCTCGATGACGGCATGCGGGTCGCCTTCCAAAACGGAACGATCCATAAACGCGCCCGGGTCGCCTTCGTCGGCGTTACAAGCCACGTATTTCACATCGCCCACGGCGTTCTTCGTGAACTGCCATTTTCTGCCCGTCGGGAAACCTGCGCCGCCTCTGCCACGGAGTCCGGAAGCCAAGACCACGTCAATGACTTCCTGCGGTTGCATGGAGGTGAGCACCTTGATGAGCGCCTGATA
>CAMOUZ010000015.1 GCA_946626795.1 uncultured Clostridia bacterium | reverse complement strand
ATAGTCGACGGAATCCGCAACGATAAGGTTCGAGCAGGTGCCGATAAGTCCGTTCGGCACGCCGGAAATGATGAAGAAGAACGCCACCCAGAAAAGACTCGCGTGCCCGACGAAGAAGAAGATGAAATAAAGAAGCGCGTTATAAAGATAACCCGCGATACAGAGCGTACGCGGCGCAAAGCGCTTTGCGAAGAAAGGCACCGCCGCCATACAGATATAAGAAAGAACGGAACTGCCCATACCGATGAAAGCGTGAAGCGCGTAATTGGCAAGGGTCTCTTTATAGAAATAAATGAGCGAGCCGTATCCCATCGAACGAAGGGAAAGCGCCGCGCTGGAAAGGAAGATACAGATCAAAGGACGGTTCTTGAAAAGGGCGCCGAGATTCTTGATGAGGCTCACCTTTTCTTTCTTGGTGGTGGAGATGGGCTGGATCTTTTCCTTCATCGTGAAGAAGGACAAGATACCGAAGATAAGCGTGCCAACGCCGATAACCATCGCGATGACGAAATACGTCGTACGCTGCGCGGTATGCGTCGTGGCGATATATTGAAGGATAAGAGGCACCGCGCCGGGGATCGCCGTACCCAGCGTACCCACGAGACCGGAGATCGTATAAATATTCTTTCTCTCTTTCGGGTCCGCGGTGATGGACATCGCGAGGGTGGCAAGCGGAACGGAATACATCGTCTGCGCGAGTCCGTACCCGATGTACATCACGTACACGTACACGAGCCTGCCCATCATATCGAAATTCGGCACGTAGAAAATGAGCACCGTAAAGAGCGCCAGCGGGAAAGACGAGAAGAGGATATACGGTCTCGACTTGCCCCAACGCGTATGGGTCATATCCACGATGGCGCCCGCAATGGGGTCCGTACATGCGTCGATGATCCTCGTGACCAACATCAACATCGTGATCAGCATCGGCTGGATCATCATAAAGTCGGTCAAGAAAAGCACGAAATAAGAGGAGATGAACTCACCTATACTCTTCGAAAAGAAAGTGGATCCGCTGAATGAGACGATAGATGAGATCGTCGCTAAATTCGGATCGCGGTTTTTGAAGAGACTTTTCTTCGCCGGAGGCGAGACGATCGCCGGATTCTCTTGTACTGCGGTATTCTCCATTCTGACTCCTTCCCCGATCGACACGAGATCGATGCGCGCGCGAAATGCGCAATAAAAGTAATATATAAATTATATCATAAGCTATATATTCTGTAAAGTATAAATTTTTCGCAAGCGGTCGCGCCCGCTATCGCAAGAAAGATATCCCTTTCCGACACGCAAACGGAAGAAGGAAAGGAGCAAAAAGGAAAAGGAAAGAAGCCGAAAAAAAAGAAGGCGGCAATGACTGCCGTCTTCTTTCTTTTTCCTTTCAAAAGACGAAAGTGAAATGCTTTTCGTTTTTCCACCCGTCCCAAGGCACTTAGTCCCTTGGAAAATCAATATTCCAAGATGGTGAAATACCTCTTCGCATTGTGATAAGAAACGTCCGCGACCACCTTTCTCAGGATCGCCATATCCTTCACGAACTCCCCTTTCTCCGAGAGCTCTCCGACGTAATTACAGATCAAACGACGGAAATAATCGTGGCGGGTATAGGAGATGAAACTGCGGCTGTCCGTGAGCATACCCACGAAAGAGCCGAAATGTGTGAGCTCCGCGAGGGCCTTCATATGATTCTCGATGCCCACTTTCGTGTCGTTGAACCACCAAGCGGCGCCCATCTGGATCTTCCCCTTCGTGCCTTCCTCATTCCCTTGGAAGCAGCCGATCAACGTGCCGATAAAGGCATTATCCGCCGGATTCAGATTAAAGATGATGGTCTTACCGAGCACACCTTCGCTATTCAAATGATCAAGGAGGTTTTTGAGCCCCGTGAGATAGGGCGTGGAAGCCACGGAATCAAAGCCCGTGTCCGCGCCGAGACGCGCCATCATCGCGCTGTTATTATTGCGCATTGCGCCGATATGGAGCTGCGCGCTGAAACCGCGCTTATAGCACTCCTTCAAAAGGAAATGGAGCATATAGCTCTTATAGCCGTCGAGATCGATATCCGCGATCTCCCCTTTCAGCCCACGACGGAAAGCGGCGTCCGCGTCCTCACGGGAGCATGGGACGTAATTCAGCCCTTCGATGGCGAAGTCGGACGTGACCGCGCCCATCTCTTTGAAGGCGTCGAGTCTCTGACGAAGAGCGTCCTCCATATCTTCCAAATTCCGAATGACGAAATTTGCGACATTGCCCAATTTCTCTATATTTTTCGGGAATTCGGGGCTGTCGATATTGATGGCTCTGTCACCGCGGAAAGCGGGCAGGATCTTGGTCTTGATATCCCCTCTTTCACGGAGCAAACGATGATACATGAGATCGCAGAAGATCTCCTCTGTCGTGCAAACGGTGTCCACATTCGACATCCCGACGGCGGTCAAGGGCGAGAAGGACATTTTCTCGATGGCTTGATTCGCCTTCTCCCAAATGCGGGGCGCATTGGCTCTCGTCAAGGCGAGCTTTACGCCGAAATAGAACTCCAACTCGAATTTCGACCAAAGATAAAGCGGATTTCCCACCGCGGTTTCGAGCATCGAGATATAAGCATAAAACTTGTCATAATCCGACGCGTCGCCCGTGATGCATTCCTCCGCGATGCCGAAGGTGCGCATCTGTCTCCACTTATAGTGGTCCCCTTTCAGCCAGATCTCGGTGATATTTTTATACGGTTTATTCTCGTACATCTCCTTGACCGAGAGATGGCAGTGATAGTCGAAGATCGGGAAATCTTTGGCATATTTATAGAGTTTCTTTGCTGTGCCGTTCGTCAGTAATACGTTATTCATTTTTTTCTCCTTGATATAATTCCTCATCTATTTTCGCTTTGTTTTCCGCAGAGAATTCGTCATAGGCGGAAGTCTCTTTGATCCGATTTGCCACGCGCGAATCCGCATCCGTATAACTGAATATAATGCTCGTTTGCGCGGTGCCGTCTTTTTGCTTTCCCTTGATCTTCCCGGAGAAAGAGATCTCGGTCTTCAAGCTACGGTAATAGCCCATTTCCCAGATCTCCGCCGTCACGGTAAAGGTCTTGAAAACGGGAGAAGAAAGCACGGTCTTTCCGCCCGAAGCGTCAATGAAACGGGATTTCGACTCCTCGCTCTCATTGATGGCGGGGATATTCGCCTCGAATTGCACCGTATAATAGGGCTTCAGCGTCGTCGGCTTCGTGATCTTGATCGTGGAAGCGTCGATCAAAGAGCTATCCAGTTCCTCATTCCCGAAATGGATGGGGAGCTTGAAATACGCCCCCGTCACGCGAGGCTTCTCCGCCGAATATCCGATCTCATTCTCTTCCGCCTTATAACTGCTCCAATTCATCGAAAACCCGCTTTCGGGATCATAGTCGCCCTTTGTCGTGCTCCCTTCTACTCTTTGATCGTACCAATAAATGATACGATGGGAATAATTCATCGAACCAGCATGAGACTGCGACTGATAGAAACGATTGTATTTTTCCTGCACCCACAGGATCTCGAAATAGACGTCGGGCGTCGAGGCGTTCGTATAAACGTTCGTCTGTGAAAGATGGGCAAACTGCTTGGCGTATATGTGATTATACCCCGCCTGCACGAGCAAGCTTGCCGCTTTATCTCTCTCCGAAAGATCCGAGTCCACGATCGCAGAAAGGTCAAACCATTTGGTCGAACCCTCCTTGACGTACTCTGCGGGAGGCTGATAGGCACCGGGGAGATCGGAAGAGACGTCCTCCGACTTTCCGACCGCGCCGTAGATCAAAACGCCCGCGTCCAAGGCAAGTATAACGCACAGAATAATGACAATGACTTTTTTCATTTCTCCTCGCTTATTTCGTCAATGCGGCAAGTTCTTCTTCGTACTTCGTGAAATTATCCGCGTCCTTCTTCCCGACGAATTTCTCCCAATCGAGCGCCTTGATCCAATACACGATGCTCGCATCCTGCTTGGCATAGCTGAATTCCAAGGTCTTCTGCAAAGTGGCGTCTCCCGGCGTATTATTCACTTCGCCGTTGAACGCGACGTCCACCGTCATATCCTTGAAAAGACCGCATTTCCAAATATTCGCCTCGACCGCGATCTCCGAGATGCTATGGATCGTGGAATCGCCGAGACTCGAAGAAAGAAGCCCCGTGGTCTCCGCTTCATTCGCTTTGGAAACAACAGCCTTGAAGGTGAGCACATAAAGGTCTCCCTTCTCCTCCACCTTCACGGTGCCTCCGTCGATGACGTTCGTTACGAGGACGTCGGAGCCCTTCGCGCCGATATAAAGAGGAATGTCGAACCAACTGAAAAGCGTGTAAGGCACTTTCGACTTTTTGGAAAGATCATTGACCTTGGAAACCGAAGGCTTATTCAGCTTGGTGGCGAATTTTTTCGTTTCGGGGTCAAAGTCCGCGTTGAAATCCCTTTGCAAGATCTCTTCCGTATAGTATTTCACTTGCCTCTTCTCATAATTCGTGGAGGAAGTCAAGGTCTGATAAAACTCATTCACGCCCTGCACGACGCGGAAATTCTTACTGTAAGAATCATGCGAGCCGGAGACGATCTTATCTTGATAAGAAGCATAGAAGCCCGTGCTCTCGATGAGATTATAGGTGGCGCCGACAAGGATCTTCGCCGCTTTTTCCGCGGGATCCGAGACAGAGAGCAAAGCCCCGATATCATTCCAATCCTCCGCATTCTTGTACACGCTCTCCGCGGGCTTTTCTTTAAGTCCGACCGCTTCGCCGTCGAAGACCACCGCCGGGCCGCGCGTCGCGCCGTACGCAAGCACGCCGACGTCCACAGCCAAAAGCACTGCCAAGATAATGATGATGACTTTCTTCATAGTTTCCTCCTATTTCAGCGCAGAGTACGCCATTGATTTCGTATTGATTTTTAAGTTGTTATCCGCAGGGGCGTTGTCCGTCTTCCCGTCCCGATAAGAATACACGCTCTTTCCTTCGATCGCGTCATTCATAAGTCCCAAGGTGAGCTCTCCGAAAAGCAGATCGTCATACGCCGCGCCGAGATCGATGCAGCCGACTTTCGCGGACGTATTCACTTGGAGATACGAAGTGAGGTCGATGCCGAAAAGCATCTCTTTCACGGCGGAAGTAGCGAGCACGTTTTGCACCGACTTCAAGACGCGATACGGATCGCTCGACGCATCGAAACTGAGATACTTTTTGAGCGCGGAGACGTCAAGCGACGTAAGGACGCCGATGAGGAGCCCGTTCTTGCAAACATCGAGCTTGCCGTATATAAAAAGATCTTCCATGGAATCCTTCAATGATATCTTCGCCACATCCGGATTCAAATCGTGGAGCTTCTCAAAGAGATCATAGTCCGCGATCACCCAAAAGGCGCTGTATATCGAATATTTGAGAAGGGTCGCCCGATTCTCTTTAAGGCTCGCTTGCTCATCCCCGCCGTAGACCCCGACGACATAACTCATCGCAAGATCGAAGACAGAGGTATAGTCGGAAGAAGGCATTTTCAACCCGTAAGACTTCACGATGCTCTCCACCGAGGTCTCCCCTTTTTCCGCATTCTTCTTATAGAGCGGCATTTTAAGGAATTTCAGAAAAACGTCCTCATAAAGAGACTGCGCGAGAGCGTCCACTTCCTTTTTATTCGATTGATCTTCTTTGACCTTAATGCCGAATTTTTTGAGCAAAGTGTACATCATATCCATATCCACTTTGTTCTTGACCTTCGCAAGCATACTTTCGTCGATATAATCCACGGAATAAGCGCGGAAATCCTTCTTGATAGCTTTCCTTTCCGCCGCGGAAAGATAAGACGGGAGATACTTCTGCTCGATGCGATCCATATTCCACGTGCGGACATAGACCTCGTCTCCTTTCGCACGGAAATAACGAACGGGAGTGGGATAATTACAAAGCGACGCGCTATTGATATCGAGGATCTTATTCCCCTTTTGGGTGGTGTATAGAGCGTCGTCCTGCATATGGATATGTCCCGTGAAAATATAACGCATTCCCGCGTCCGCAAGAACGTCCGCGACGACATATCCTTCGGGATCATTCACCGCGCCGTTCGCGGCGTCCACAAGGGAGCCGAAATGCTGGATCAAGGGGAAATGCATCATCCCGAGAGGGATCTTGCCCGCCGCGACGGCTTCCTTCGTCTTGGCTTCCGCCCAGAGAAGAAGACCCTCCGTCATCGCGCCGTCATGACGATTTCTCACCGTGGGATAGCGCTCGCCGTCCACAAGGACATAGCCCTCGCTATCCACGGTATATCCCGCGGCGGCGTAGGATCCGTCCGTATCCTTTATACAGTCAGTGGCGACGTAATTGCTCATATCGATCGCGATCAAACGATATTGATCCGAAAGATCGGCGATATACGAAAGATTATCCCCGATGGCGAAGCTCGCCGTCTTGCGCTCCTCGGCTGTGGCGCCGTCGCGCTTATAAAACTCCAAACTGTCCGTGGCGTTATAACCGAAATCCTTATAGATCTCAGCGAATTCCGCTTCCGTCGTCGGATTCGAGAGAGCGGCGCTCCCGCCCGCATAAGTGTAAGACTTATTATTGAGATCGTGATTCCCGGGGATGGTGAAGACGGCGATTCCCGCGTCTTCGAGACGCTTCAACTGCGCCGCCACCGCTCTGTGAGAGATCTCGCCGCCGTCATCGGCATTATCGCCAGAAACAAGGACGACCTTGAAATCCGACTCCTTGATGATGCGATCCACCGCCGTCTTCAAGAGAGACTCGGAGAGCCCGAGCATTTTCTGCCCGTGCGCTTCCCACGCCTTATAATCGGCGCAGGTCATATCCACTGCCTGCGTCTCCGCCATCACGTGGATATCCGCGAGAACGCCGATGGAAATATCCGTCTTTCCGTCCTTCTTGTATTTATAAGCAGAGTACTCTTTTTTGCATGCGCAAAGAGAGAGGCACGACGTCAAGAGCACGACGATCAAAGCGATGCAGATAAGCATTCGAAACAGTCTCTTTTTCATTCTTACTCCTTTCGTATTGTATTGGTCAGTTTTGTAACGCCCTCGATCTCCACCTCGAAGGTATCCCCCGGGCGAAGCTCACCGATCCCTTCGGGCGTCCCCGTCAAGATCACGTCTCCGGCTTCCAATGTCATAATGCCGCTGATGAAACTGACGGCGCGTTCGACGCTATTTATAAGGTCGCGCGTGCGCCCGCGCTGGACGACCTCCCCGTTTCGTCTGCCGATGACGACGAGATCCTCCGGCGTAACGTCCGTCTCGATATACGCTCCGAGGGGGCAGAAGGTATCGAAGCTCTTCGCTCTCGTCCATTGTCCGTCATTTGCCTGCATGGCGCGCTCGGTGACGTCATTCGCCGCCGTATAGCCGAGCACATAGGAAAGCGCCTCCTCTTCCGAGACGTCTTTCGCCGTCTTGCCGATCACGACCGCAAGCTCCGCTTCGTAATCCACTTTCGTGGCGGAAGGCGGATAAAGGATATCGTCTCCGCTCCCGATGACGGAAGTGGAAGGCTTCAAAAAGATCGTCGGCTCGGGAAGAACGTCCAAATGGAGCTCTTCCGCGTGCTTTTTGTAATTCGCGCCCAGACAGACCACTTTCTTCGGCAAAACAGGCGGAAGCAGACGACATTCGCCTTCATAGGGATCGGACAAAGCGCCCCATTCATCGAAGATATCTCCGAGGATCAGATGATATCCATCCTCTTTCACCTCCGCATAGAAATCACCGTCCGCCGTGCGGATCCTTGCGATCTTCATTCGAGCACGCCCTCCTTGACGAGCTTATCCCGCTCGATCGCCGCCCAAAGGAAGGAAGCGACGCCATACGGGAAATTCGCGGCTTTCACGATCAAAGCATACCCGAGATAGGGGAAAACGGGAAGCGGGATCGTGGGACCGCTTACTTTCGTGAAAAGCACTTTTCCGTTCTTCTTTTCTTTCAAACAAGAACAGGCGAAAGCATACGCCTTCTCCGCATAAGGAAGATACTCTTGGGAAACATAGCCCTTGCGCACGGCGTGGAAAATGCCGTCCGCGATGAGCGCCGTCGCCGAAGATTCGAGATAAGTCCTATGTCCGAGAATGGTGGTGAAGCCGCCCGAAGGATGCTGTTTCTTCACGACGGCGTCGATGGTCTTTTGCAAAACGTCGATGATCTTCTCTCTTTCGGGATGATCGCCGATGTCGTCCAATATCTTGGGAAGCGCGGAGACCACCCAAGCATTTCCGCGCGCCCAATAGATCTTTCTCTTGGGATAATGACGACCCTTCTTCACCCAAAAGCTGTGATACCAAAGGTGATCGTCCTTATCCATCATACAGTCCGCATAGAGGGCGGGCTGTTTCGCCGCGACGTCGAGGAGCTCTTTGTCCCCCATCTTCGCCGCATAGCGAGCGGGGAAGACGCTGAACATCATCAAACTGTCCACCCAGATCGACTTGGGATAAAACTTGCCGATGAAGGAATTCCCGAGGTGATTCACGGCGTCTTTATAGATGCGCGGTTCGTTGCGGATATAATCGAGGACCTTCTCCGTGAGCGCCTTGTATTTCTCCTCCCCCGTGCGATACTGCACGGCGAAAGTGATGAGCCCCGGCGCCGCCGTATCCGCGGAAGCCACCGTCGGATCGTGCGCTACGTAATGATCGCAGAACGCCCGCAAAAAGGGCTGATAATTCTCCGTGCCGAGATGATAGTCGAGGTCGTCGAGCGCCGCGCCCATGATCCCTTGTCCCCAGGTCCAACGCATGGCGGGGTCCATAGAGCTCACGATGTAATCCGCAAGTTTCTTTGCAAGTTCGATAGACATATTACTTCATATCCTCCGCATATCCGATCTCTTGGACATGCTTCACGCTCTTGGCGATCTCGCTGTAAGGATGTTTCGTATTCTGTTCGATGGCGCCGTACTCCACGCCGGCAGCCTTTGCCGCTTCGATGATCCAATTGAAATCGATAACGCCGTCGCCGAGGGCGTAATTCGAGGGATTTCTGCCGATGAATTTACGATACAGCGCATAATCGCGAAGGTGTACCCCTTTCACTCTTCCGCTGAGTCTTTGCAAAAGCTTTTCCACATTAATGCCCGCTTTCGTCGTCCAATAGGTGTCGATGATAAAATTCATATCCTCGCTCATATTCTCGACGATGATATCGAAGCGCGTGCCCTTGCCGCTGCGGATAAACTCGAAATCATGGTGATGATAACAGAGCTGAATGCCCTGCTCTTTATATTTCTTGGCAAGCTCACTCGCCCATTTGCAGAATTCCACGAGCTTCTCGTCGCTTCCGATGATACATTCCGTGGGAAGCACGGAGATGATCGCCGTCTTGCAATCCGTCTCTTTCAAAAAGGTAAGGCACTTATCGAATTCGTCCGCGAGGATATGCGGCTTGATCTGCGCGGAGACCACTTGAATGCCGAAATCCGCCTTCGCCTTCTTAAACGCCTTGATATCTTCCTCGTCGAAATTGATACGCGCCGCCTCGATATATTTGATCCCGAGGGAGGAAAGCACTTTCAGCGTGCCGTATAAATCTCTTTGCGCCTGCTTGCGGCAAGTAAAAAGCTGTAACCCTATCTTCATATTCTCTCCTTTCTTCCGTCCCGCTTCCCCAGAAAACAGGACAAGAGCGGGTCCTTCGGGCTCGCTCTTTTCTTCCGGACTTTTGTCGCTTCTTTTAACGAAGATCCGTGGTCTTCACGCCTTGCATATCATCGAAGACCTGATTCTCGCCGCACATACCCCAAATGAAGGTGTAATTCTTCGTGCCGACGCCGCTATGGATGGACCAACTCGGGGAGATGACCGCTTCCTCGTTCTGCACGACGATATGGCGGGTCTGCTGCGGATTGCCCATCATATGGAAGACCACGTTATCCTGCGGAATGTCGAAATAAATATAGACCTCCATCCTGCGCTCGTGGGTATGGGAAGGCATGGTATTCCAATTGCTGCCCTCTTCGAGCTGCGTGAGCCCCATCGTGAGCTGGCAACTCTCGCAATTTCCCGGCACGATGAACTGATTGATCGTACGCTTATTGCAATCCTTGAAATCCCCGCACGCGCGGTGCACCGCATTCACAAGCGGGATGTGCTTGGTGGGGTACTCCTTATGCGCGGGGGTGCTGTTGATATAGAAATGAGCGGGAGAAGCGCCGTCGAGAGACTTAAAGACGATCTCCTTCGTGCCTCTGCCGATATAGATCCCGTCGAAATGATCCATCTTATATTCCTTGCCGTCCACCGTGATGACGCCCGCGCCGCCGATATTGATGACGCCGACCTCACGTCTCTCGCAGAAATACTCCGCGCCGAGCTCTTCGCCCGCGAGAAGCGGAAGCTCTTTCGTCACGGGGCAAGCGCCGCCCGCGATGATCCTATCGATATGGGAATAAGTGAGATTGATCTTATCCGCCTCGAAGATATTCTGAATGAGGAAGTTCTCGCGAAGCTCTTCCGTCGTCATCCTGCTATACTCTTTTTTGGATACTGCGTACCTAACGTCCATTTTTCCGTCCTCCTTATCTTTGCACGCGGCCGCTGCCGTCGCCTTCGATCAATTTCAATACTTCGTCCACGGAGACCATATTGTAATCTCCTTCCACCGCGTGCTTCAAGCAGCTCGCGCCCACGGCGTACTCGATGATCTTCTGCTTGTCATCCGCAAAATGCAACATACCGTAAATGAGACCGCCGCCGAAGCTGTCGCCGCCGCCCACGCGATCCACGATATGGATCATATACTCCTTGCTGAAATAATAATCCTTGCCGTCAAAGAGCATCGCGCTCCATTTATTGTCATTCGCAGAGATGCTGCCGCGGAGGGTGATCGCCACGTACTTGAAGCCGAAAGTGTCCACAAGCTGTTTCGCCACGGACTTATATCCTTCCTTGCTGAGACTGCCCTTGCTGATATCGGTATTCTCCGCCTTGATGCCGAAGACGTCGCTCGAATCTTCCTCATTCGCAATGAGCACGTCCACATACGGCATAAGAGAGGTCATCACCTCTTTCGCCTTCGCTTTGGACCAAAGCTTTTTTCTGTAATTGAGGTCGCAAGAGACCGTGATCCCCTTCGCCTTCGCCGCCTTCAAAGCGTCGAGCGTGACCGCCGCCGTCTCGTCGGAAAGCGCCGGCGTGATGCCCGTGAAATGGAACCAGCCCACGCCGTCGAAGATCTTATCCCAATCGAAGTCCTCACGCTTCGCAAGCGCGATCGCGGACGCCGCGCGATCATAGATGACCTTGCTCGGGCGCTGGCTCGCGCCTTTTTCAAGGAAATAAATGCCGATTCTATCGCCGCCGCGCACGATCTTCGTGGTGTCCACGCCGTATCTGCGGAGACTATTCACCGCCGCCTGCCCGATATCGTTATTCGGGAGCTTGGAGACGAACGCCGCGTCCAAACCGTAATTTGCGAGGGAGACAGCCACATTGGCTTCGCCGCCGCCGAAGGTCACTTGGAAGGTGTCCGCCTGTACGAAACGAAGATACCCCTCGGGGGCAAGCCTCAACATCAATTCACCGAACGTTACTACTTTCATTTCACTACCTCCATCGCTTCTTTTGATAAAGCGGTTATTTTATCAAATTCTTTCGCCTTGATAAGGCTGTCCTTCACCATCCAGCTGCCGCCGCAGGCGATGACCTTTCCGCTCTCGAAATACCCTTTGATATTCTCCGCGGAGATGCCGCCCGTGGGCATAAACTTGATCTGCGGGAAAGGACCTGCAAGCGCCTTGATGGTCTTCACACCGCCGTAATTCTCTGCGGGGAAGAATTTCACGACTTTGAGCTCTTCCGCGATCGCCGCCATGACCTCCGTGGGGGTCACGCAACCCGGGAGATAAAGGACGTCCGCCGCGCGGCAGACCTCCGCCACTTCCTTGGAAAAGCCGGGACCGACGACGAAAGCCGCGCCGAGCTTGACAGCCTTCTCCGCCTGTTCTTTATTGATGATCGTGCCTGCGCCGATGAGCATATCGGGGCAACTCTTTGCCGCAAGCGCGAGAGCGTCCGGACCGCAAGCCGTGCGGAAAGTGATCTCCGCGCTCATAATGCCGCCTGCGGCAAGCGCCTTCATCAAAGGCAAAGTATCATTCACGTCGTCGATCTTCACGACGGGGACGATCTTACATTCTGCGATGCGTTGCAACACTTCTTCTGTCATAACAATCCTCCTGAAAATTATTGCGGCGAAACGCCGTGGAACTCATATATGCGTGAAACACGCGTGCGCGCAAATGCACGCTTATAAATATAGTATCATAATCACTAAAATACAGTCAATAGCTTTGGAAGAAGATATGGAAAAAAATGGAAAGCCCCCTGCGAAAGGAAAACGGCATAAAAAAAACGGCCGAAAGCGCTTTTTCCTTCAAAAGGCGTGCCGCCGACCGACTTTTTAATTCTTTACGCGCGGAACGATGACGAAAGATCAAGAGTATTTCTTGAAAAGCTCGTCCAACTCCCGCGTGAAACGCTTGGTCTCGGAATTCGTCCTGCCGCTGAAATTCTTGATGAGCTCGCCGATACGCCCGCCGGATTCGAGCAGGTATTTATAAACTGTATTCGGCGTGATACGGGTGCGTCGCTCGGGCGTGAAACCTTCTTTCACCCTCTCGTTTTTCAAGAGGTCGTAACTCTCGGAGAAGAGAGGCGCCACGGCGTTATACCCGAATTGTTTCCTTACGTCGTCCGCCCATTTCTCGGGATTATCCCCGCCGCCATGCACGACGAAGACGCGCTCCGGTCTCTCCTCATAGGCGTCGAGCCATTTCATCAAGCCCATCCTATCGGCGTGGGAGCTCGTGCTGTTCAAAGAACGAATGCGGGCATTCACCGCGATGTCGTCGCCGAAGATGCGGACG
This sequence comes from uncultured Clostridia bacterium, assembly GCA_946626795.1. Lineage (GTDB taxonomy): Bacteria > Bacillota > Clostridia > Christensenellales > CAG-1252 > CAG-1252. The sequence continues at coordinate 3,479 of CAMOUZ010000015.1, read as the reverse complement.
CGTTTCGCGCCGTTCAAAAGGGCGTAACCGAGGGTGCCCAGCGCTTGATAACCGACGAAAAGCACCGTGCATTCCCTGCGCCAAAGATTATGTTTCAAATGATGTCGGATCCTGCCCGCATCGCACATGCCGCTCGCGGAAATGATGACTTTCGGCGTGTCGTCTTCATTGATCATACGGCTGTCGTCCGAAGAGATGGAAACGGCGAGACCGTCGAACCCGATGGGGTTTATCCCCTTCGACAAAAGGTCGCGCGCCTCCTCGTCATAATAATGATCTCCCACCTCGGCGAAGATATTCGTCGCGTCGATGGCGAGGGGGCTGTCCACGACGACGGGGAAGCCGTCGTGTCCCTTGACTTTCCCTTGATTCTTGATATTGCGAATGAAATAAAGGATCTCCTGCGTGCGCCCGACGGCGAAGGACGGGATCACAAGATTTCCCCCTGCGTCCAACGTGGACTGTATAATGGCGGCGAGGCGATCCTCCGTCTCGTCCGCGGGATCATGGATACGATCCGCATACGTGGACTCCATCACGATATAATCCGCTTTCGTTGGATAGACGGGATCATTGAGAAGCGGCTGCGCGGAATTTCCGATATCGCCCGAAAACACGAGCGTTTTCGTCTTTTCGTCCTCCGTGGCGGAGACGGTGACGGAGGAAGATCCGAGCAGATGTCCCGCATCGGTAAACGTCACTTCGAAACCCTCGAAAAGGCGGACTTTCTCGCCATACTCACAGCTTTGGAAAAGGCGGGAAACATTCTCCGCGTCCTCGGTGGTATAAAGCGGCTGCACGGCAAATTCGCCGCTTCTTTTCCCCTTCCGATTGCGCCATTCGGCGTCGCTCTCTTGGATATGCGCGCTGTCCAGGAGCATAATGCGACAGAGCTTGGTCGTGGCGGAAGTGGTGAGAATGCAGCCGCGGAAACCCTTCTTATAAAGAAGCGGGAGCCTGCCGCTATGATCGATATGGGCGTGGGTCAGGAGAACGTAATCGATCTTCGACGCGTCGAAGACGAAGCCGTCATCCTCCTGGTCGAAGACATCGGATCCCTGCCGAAGTCCGCAGTCCACAAGGATCTTCTTCCCCGAGACTTCCAGTAAAAAGCAACTGCCCGTGACCTCTCTCGCCGCTCCGTAAAAAGTGAGATACATAGCTCCTCCATAGAAGGTTTATCTTTATCTAAATTATATCATCATAAAAAGAAAATTACAATATGCAAAAGGTGAGATCGAGGAGCTTTTTTGCGAAAAACGCCGACTTTTTCTTTAAAAATCATTGACTTTCTCCCCCGCCGCGAGATACAATTTAACCATCAAAAGAAAGGAAGGATCGTTATGATCGCATATAGCAACAGCTTTTTCTTTACGCCGCGAGCGATGTGAAAAGAGAGTCATCTCGAAAGTCACACCGCTACTTTTCATTACAAAAAAGTAGCGGTTTTTTTTATTTTATTCCGGAAAGGAAAAGGAGGACAAAATGGAAAAAGAAAAGAAATCACGGATCGCCTACTGCGGAACGCTCGGCTCTTTCAGCCGTGAAGCCGCGCGTCGTCTCTTCCCCGATGCGGAACTCGTCGCTTGCGAGACCTTCGAGGCGGCGTATCGCCTGACGGAAAAAGGCGAAACGGACAAGAGCGTCCTCCCCATCGAGAACAGTTACGCGGGCGAAGTGGCGCCGGTTGTCGACCTTTTATACCGCGGGAGCTTGACGGTCTCCGAAGTGCGCGACATGAAAGTCGTGCAAAACCTCATCGGCATGAAGGGATCCTCCCCCGCGGATATTCGCACCGTCACAAGCCATCCGCAAGCGCTCTCGCAATGCGCGGAATATATCGCGGCGCGGAAATACGCGGAGATCCCCTCCGAGAATACGGCTTTCGCCGCGAAATTCGTAGCGGAGAAAAAGGATCCTTCCCTCGCCGCCATCGCAAGCCGCGAATGCGCCGAGATCTACGGGCTGGACGTCTTGGAAGGGGACATCGCGACGGGCGAAGGCAATGCGACGCGTTTCGCCGTCCTCGGAAAAGAGCCCGCACCCGCCCGCAAGGGAGAGAATTTCATCCTGATGTTCGCAGTGAATGACCTCTCGGGCGCGCTCGCCGCCGCGCTGAAAGTACTGGCGGATCACGGCTATAATCTCAAAGCCCTGCGCTCCCGTCCCTTGAAAGAAAAGCCTTGGCAGTATTATTTCTACGTCGAGGCGGAGGGCGAACTTCGCGGCGACGCCAAGCGAGCCCTTTTCGCGGACCTCGAAAAGCTCTGCGCCACCATCAAAGAAATCGGACATTTTCTGCCCGAAAAGCATATATAGGAGGAAACGAAAATGAATATGTTATTCGAGAGAAAGCTCGCCCTTCCCGTCGAGATCAAAGAAGCTTATCCGATGGACGCCGCCTCCACCCGCACCTTCGAAGAGAGAGACATCGCCCTGAAGAATATCCTCTCGGGGAAAGACGACCGCATTGTCCTCATCATCGGTCCCTGCTCCGCTGACTCGGAAGAAAGCGTCCTTGACTACGTGTCCCGCCTCGTGAAGGTGCAAGAGAGGGTCAAAGACAAAGTCTTCATCATCCCCCGCATCTATACGAACAAACCGCGCACAACGGGCGACGGATATAAAGGGATGCTCCACCAACCCGATCCGAATCAAAAGCCGGATATGATGAAAGGGCTCATCTCCATTCGCGAACTGCACCTCCGCGCGATCAAGGAGACGGGATTTACCTGCGCGGACGAGATGCTCTACCCCGAGAACTATAAATACCTCGACGACGTCCTCTGCTATGTGGCGGTGGGCGCACGCTCCGTGGAGAACCAACAGCATCGTCTCGTATCGAGCGGCATAGACGTCCCCGTCGGGATGAAGAACCCCACGAGCGGAGACTACTCCGTAATGCTGAATTCCATCACCGCGGCGCAACACAAGCACACCTTCATCTATCGCGGCTGGGAGGCGCATTCCCAAGGAAACCCCTATGCGCACGCCATCCTCCGCGGCTACGTGAACAAGCACGGACAGTCCCACCCGAACTATCATTACGAGGACATCATCCTGCTCCACGACCTCTACGCCGAAAGAGGACTGCAAAACCCCGCCGCCATCATCGACGCCAATCACTCGAACTCCGGCAAGAATCCTTTCGAGCAGGAGCGCATTGTGAAAGAAGTGCTTTCCAGCCGCAAATATAACCGCGACATCGGAGCCCTCGTGAAAGGCTTCATGGTGGAGAGCTACATCGAAGACGGCGCGCAGAAGATCGGAGACGGCGTCTACGGAAAGTCCATCACCGACCCCTGCCTCGGCTGGAAAAAGAGCGAAAGGCTGATCTACGAGATCGCGGAGATGTGTTGAGAAGGCTCCAAGCCTCCCCTTCCGCATTCTCGAAAATAAATATTTCTCAAACGCTTGCACAACGGCGCATTCCTTGCTATAATGATTATACCTTGGGGGTGTAGCTCAACTGGTAGAGC
>CAMOUZ010000014.1 GCA_946626795.1 uncultured Clostridia bacterium | reverse complement strand
TGCTCCCCGCGCCTACGCGCGACGAGCAGGATCAGATCGTGCGCTTTCTTGATTGGAAGGTATCGACGGTCAACAAGCTGATAAACGCTAAAAGGCAAGAGATAAAATCGCTTGTCGAGTTAAAGCGTTCGATGGTCAGTAGCGTCGTTACTCATGGGCTTTACCCAAAAGCTCCGATGAAATACAGCGGAGTAGAATGGTTGGGGGACATTCCCGCTCATTGGGAAATCGTAAAACTTCGCAAGTTGTTACATCCTGTCAGCGAGAAAAATCATCCGGAGCTTCCGTTGCTTTCTGTTGTGCGTGAGCAAGGGGTTGTTGTACGTGATGTTGAGGACAAAGATGCAAACCACAATTATATTCCGGATGATCTTAGTGGTTATAAAGTGGTGCGGAAGGGACAATTTGCCATGAACAAAATGAAAGCATGGCAAGGGTCTTATGGTGTATCAGATTATACGGGAATTGTCAGCCCTGCATACTTTATTTTTGATGTATCTTTCGACAATTTGGAATACTTTCATTATGCCATTCGGAGCAAAGTCTATGTAAACTTTTTTGCGCAAGCTTCTGACGGAATCCGCGTCGGGCAGTGGGATTTACAAATGGATAAAATGAAAGAAATACCTTTCTTTGTTCCTCCGGCTAATGAGCAAAATGCTATTGTTGATTATATAAGAACAACATTGCCGAAATATGACGTTGCGATTGAAAAGCTACAAATGGGAATTAACGCTCTTGAAGAATATAAAACCAAACTGATAGCCGATGTCGTTACCGGAAAAATTGATGTCCGAGGTATTGAAATCCCCAAATACGAATTTGTGGACGAAGATATTGACGATGAGGATGATCGTAACGAAGAAAATAATATTATAGATGAGGGAAACGAATAATGGACAACGGGGGAAGACAAAAGTTTTGGGAACAACTTCTAAAGACAAGAGATAATACTCCGCAAACAATGCAAGACTTGTGTGCGGCATTGCCGTATCCATCAAAATTATGCCGTTTTCGGCCCGTCAGTGAAAGCACTTTAAAACAGTTGCAGGACAACAAGCTTTACTTCTCTTCTGCGTATTTTTATGACGATCCTTTTGACACATATATACATATAGATATTGAGGGAATCAAAAAACTGCACAGTTTCATTAACGATAATCTTGACAAGGATGATTCTCAAATATTGAATTATTTTAAGTTCCTTGAACCGATTACACGAATAAACGCAGAGGCGTTAATTAAACGACTCAAAGATAATCCTTTGGATATGTCTCGTTTGGAAGAGGCCCTAAAAAATATCAGAACCATAATACAAAAGAATCTCTTCTCGATATGCTTTTGCGAAAATACCTTGAATGAAACTTTGTGGCTCAAATATGCCAACAACTACAAAGGATTTGCGTTGGTTTACAATATGAATGACGAAGAAACGTTTTTGTGTGGGAAAGAAGAAATATGTAAAAAATGTCGTCAAGCCTATGAGAAGCCAACGGCTTATCCAGTCTATTATTCTCAAGAAGAATACAACGCAACTTTATTTGCGATTGTCTGTTTGTTGTGGGCTGAGCAAAATAGCGGAAATATGAATCTTTCGCCTGAATTCTTGAAATTAAGTTATCAAGCCGTAATGTGGGAAGCTGAGCGCATTTCACTAATCAAGAAAAAGTGTCACGAATACGACGAAGAATGGCGGATGATACGTCCTTCTATGATGCCGGAACGGACATATATTAAAATGAAGCCCAAAAAAGTCATTTTAGGATTACGAATGCCCGAATATGAGCGGAGATTGGTTGTTTCGGCGGCGAAAGTCGCAGGTATAGAGGAGATAGAAGAGTTATATATCAACGATAAAGATAAACTTGATACCAAGAAAAGAAGGGAGAAATAAAAATGCCTGAATTTACAAATACGAGAGAAAACGGATTGGAAACTTTGATCGTCAAGTGGCTTGTGGAACAAAACGGCTACGAGGAAGGTACAAACGCGGATTATAACAAAGAATACGCGCTAGATGAGACGCGCCTTTTTCGCTTCCTTCAGGACACGCAGCCGGTGCAAATGGACAAGCTCGGCGTGTTCGTTTCCGACCAAAAGAAAATACAGTTTTTGAACCGTCTGCAAGGCGAGATTACCAAGCGTGGCATTATAGACGTTCTCCGAAACGGAATCAAGGTGTATCCCGTTGACCTTATTATGTTCTATCTCATCCCGACTGAGAACAACGAGCAGGCTAAAGAAATGTTCGGGAAGAATATTTTTAGCGTGACGCGCCAACTGCGGTTTTCGCAAGACGAAAGCAAACTTGCGCTCGATATGTGCGTATTTATCAACGGATTGCCGGTCATCACGTTTGAACTCAAGAATCAACTAACCAAACAAAACGTTGACGATGCGGTTGAACAATATAAAGAAGATCGCGACCCGCGGGAGCAGTTGTTCTCCTTTAAGCGTTGTATGGTGCATTTTGCAGTGGACGATGCGTGCATCAAATTCTGCACGAAACTGTCCGGCAAGGATAGTTGGTTCTTGCCGTTTGACAAAGGATTCAATGATGGGGCAGGAAACCCGCCGAATCCCGACGGGTTGATGACCGACTATTTGTGGAAAGACATCCTGACCAAAGGCAAGTTGGCTCGAATCATTGAAAACTACGCTCAGGTTGTGGAAGAGGTTGATCCCGAGACGAAAAAGAAATCCGTTAAGCAGATATTCCCGCGGTATCATCAGTTAGATGCCGTGGAAAAGTTGCTTGCCGATGTGCATACCAACGGCATTGGCAAACGCTATCTTATTCAGCATAGCGCAGGCAGCGGAAAGTCCAATTCCATCGCTTGGCTTGCACATCAGTTGATCGGTTTGGAAAAAGACGGGCATCCGATGATTGATTCCGTTCTTGTCGTTACGGACAGAAGGATACTTGATAAGCAGATCCGCGACAATATCAAGCAGTTTATGCAGGTGGCAAAAACCGTTGAATGGGCTGAACACGCCGGTGAACTGCGCCAGGCAATCACAAACGGGAAAAGGATTATCGTTACAACGATAGAAAAATTCCCGTATGTCCTGCCCGAGATCGGCGCGGAACATAAAGATCATAAATTTGCTATCATCATTGACGAAGCGCATTCCGGGCAGAGCGGCAAAAACTCCGCGCAGATGAACCTTGCGCTTTCCGGGCTTGCTTCCGACGATGAAATGGATAACGAAGACAAGATCAACGCGATGATGGAAGGCAGAAAGCTCCTGAACAATGCAAGTTATTTTGCCTTTACCGCCACGCCGAAAAACAAAACGCTTGAAACATTCGGCGTTCCGTATCAGGACGGCGACAAGATTAAGCACCGTCCCTTCCACGTATATACGATGAAACAAGCGATTCAAGAAGGCTTTATTCTCGACGTGTTAAAAAACTATACGCCGATCGATAGCTATTACCGCTTGATGAAGACGGTGGAAGACGATCCGATGTTTGATAAAAAGCGTGCGCAAAAACGCTTGCGTGCCTTTGTCGAAAACAACGAGTATACCATCGCGCAAAAAGCCGAAATGATGGTGGAACACTTTCACGAGCAGGTGATCGCAAAAGGAAAAATCGGCGGGCAGGCGCGTGCTATGGTGGTGACGCAGAACATTCCGCGTTGCGTTGAATATTTCTATGCGATCAACAAGTGCCTAGCTAATCGCAATAGCCCATATAAAGCCATTGTTGCTTATTCGGGGGAATACAAATACGGCGCGGAGGAACAAGCCATAACCTGTGCGGCGAGAAACGGTTTTGCAGATGCTGCGATTCCGAAGAATTTTAAGAGTGATCCGTATCGCATTCTCGTGGTGGCGGATATGTTCCAAACGGGGTTTGACGAGCCGCTTCTTCACACGATGTATGTTGATAAAACCTTGTACGACATTAAAGCCGTGCAGACTTTGTCGCGCTTAAATCGCTGCCATCCCAAGAAATACGATACGTTTGTCCTCGATTTTGCAAACAAAACTTCCATTATTGAAGAGGCGTTTTCGAGATACTACAAGACGACGATACTTTCCGACGAAACTGATCCGAACAAGCTCTATGATATTATCGCGATTATGGAAGACTATCAGGTTTATTCGGCAGAACACGTCGATGCGCTTGTCAATCTTTATTTGGACGGAGCCGATAGGGACAAGTTGGATCCGATTTTGGATTCTTGCGCGGCGGTTTATAAAAGCCTTGATGAGGAAGACAAAATCAAGTTCAAGAGTGCTGCCAAGGCGTTTTGCCGTACCTATGGCTTTTTGGGGGCGATTTTGCCTTACGGAAATGCCGACTGGGAGAAACTATCCATCTTCCTCAATCTTTTAATCCCGAAACTACCCGCTCCGAGTGAAGAAGACCTTTCGCAAGGTATTCTGGATGCGATTGATCTTGACAGCTATCGTATCGAAGCGCGGGAGACGATGAGCATTAAGTTGGAAGATGAGGACGCAGAGGTAAATCCCGTTCCTGCGGGGAAAGTCGGACACATTATTAACCCCGAAATGGACCTGCTTTCTGTGATTCTTACCGATTTTAACGATATGTTCGGCAATATTGATTGGAATGATGCGGATAACGTTCGCCGTCAACTCCTCGAGATCCCGGCGATGGTATCGCGCGATGAAAAGTATCAGAATGCGATGAAGAATTCCGATAAGCAGAACGCTAGGATGGAAAGCGAACGCGCTTTGCAACAGGTCATTTTCAGTATAATGGCAGATAATATGGAACTTTTCAAGCAGTTCCAGGATAACCCGTCATTCAAAAAATGGCTGTCCGATATGGTTTTCAATCTCACCTATAACAAAGACGGAAAACCGTATGATATACCGAAATTATAAGAGCGATATATTTGCAAGATCGGATGATATAATAAAATGGTCAAGAAAAAGCAATAAATCAATCTCACTTATAGATGAAAGATTACACCTTTAATTGCATACTTCGATGAGAGTGAAAGCGTCTCACCATCGTATACAAAAAACAGTTTTTACACCATTGAAGAGAAGTGATTATTTGTGTTATTATATTGTAGAGGGAAAAACGAAATAACTTAATATAGAAAACAGAAAACGGAACCGAGAAAGTCGACACCTCGTCGACTTTTTCATTCTTTATTTGGAAGGAGAGAAGGCTGTCGCGGAGCTTTGATTTTGTGCTCGGCGTGCGCATTCCCTCTCTTGCTCTTGTTCGGCTTTCGCTTTTCGTGCTATACTTAATGAAAAGGGGGAGGCGGATATGGAATACAGAGTTTTTGAAGATACAGTGCTCGTGCGGCTGGACAAGGGGGATGAGATCGTGGGGTGCCTCCTTGACGTGGCGAAGAAAGAGGGGCTGACGCTTGCCTCCGTGTCTGGTATCGGGGCGACGGACGACTTCGAAGTGGGCGTTTTCGACCTTGTGCGCTCGGATTACGAGCACATCCGTTTCGGCGGGAATCACGAGATCGTCGCGCTGGCGGGGAATATCACAAGTAAGGACGGCGCGCCCTATATCCACCTGCATATCACCTGCGCGGGAGAGGGCGGGAAGATCGTCGGCGGACACCTTTTTGAAGCAAAAATATCCTTGACGGCGGAGATCTTCTTGCAGAAAGGTCAGGGTAGGGCGGAACGCCTACGCGACGAGACCCTCGGGATCAATAAAATTCGATTTTGACGAAAAGGAAAGAATATGCTTATCCACCATCGCAAGCCCGTAGAAGAGAGTTTCATACTTTGGATGAATGAATCTCCGGAGAGTTTTCACGCGCTCGATATGAAGCGCTTTTACGTGTTTGTTAAATCCGTGTATGCCTATCATGCAAAGCGGTGGAAGGATTTTTCGTTTTTCAGAGCGAAGATAAAAGAGAAGCGACCTACGTTTTCGGAAGAAAATATAACGCGCTTTTATGACAAGCTATGCACGGGACTGACGCTATTGAAGGCGCCGACGATGCCGATATATGATTCGGACGATTCAATTGCACGGGGGATAATGGAACGAACCGTGAAAGACGGTGAAATTGTTGACGTCCATATCAAGAATTAAAACGCAAAATCAGCTTGATCATTAAACGAGCCGCTTAGCTAAAACAGATAAAGAGGCGGCTTTTTAGCGCCACCTGTAAAAAAGGTCGACGGAATAGTCGACCTTCTTATCGGTATTTGTTCGTAACTTGTGCCATAGGCGCAGATTTCACTGCCGAAGGCAAACTTCGCTTGGACCGCAAATTTTACTCGCAGTCAGACGAACTTCACTCACGAAACACCGTCTTAAAAAGACGAGTGTATCGTCTCGCCTAATTGATCGCCCAAAGCGAAAGGTTTATGAAGGCGGCGAGGGTGAGCCACATCGGATAGATCCCCAAAATGTAAAGATAAAGCTTATCCTTTTTGAGCAGATTTGCGAAGAGCAGGATTGCCAGCGCCCCGAGGACGACGAGCATCACCAAGCCGAGAAGGAGGCTATGCAGTCGGAAATAAACCAAGCTCCAAAGCCATTGGAATACGCCCGTCAGAAGAAGGAGCGCAAGGGTAGAAGGCGTGATTTGCTTGCGTTGCAAGAGGAGGAAGATGACCGCCGCAAAGCAGAGATATATGAGGCTCCACATAATGGTGAAGACAAGGCTCGGGACAAATTCCGTCGGCTTATTCAGCGCCGTAAACCAAGCGGAATTCGTGTCGGTAAGAAGTCTCCCGACCACCCCGAAGACCGCCACGGATAAAAGTGCGATCGCGATATTGATAATGATGGTTTTTGTTGTGTTTTTCATATAAGAATCATATACAATTTCGCAGGAAATCATACCTCTTTTTCCGAAATATCCAATCCCGTGTTTCTCTCTTTTGCCCGCACTGAAAAGATCCGAAAACATCGGAAACGTTAAAAAAAGAAAACAGCAGGCGAATCTGCTGTTTTCCGCGATGATTGTGAAAAAAACTTATTCCCCGCTGGCGCCGTAGTTGCTGAGCACGCGAGCTTCGTCGTCGGGAAGAAGGTCAAGATCAAGTGGGTGGAGAGCGATAAACTCACGGAGGAGAATGCCGCGGAAGTTTTCAAGGATTGCTCCGGCATCCTCGTCCCCGGCGGCTTCGGCGACAGGGGCATCGAGGGGATGATCACCGCCTGTAAGTATGCGCGAGAGCATAAGTTCCCTTATTTCGGCATTTGCCTCGGCATGCAGATCTGCGTCATCGAATACGCCCGTCATGTCCTCGGCTATCAGGACGCGAACAGCCGCGAATTCAATGAGAAAAGCACCCATCTCGTCATCGATCTCATGCCCGATCAGCATGGCGTCATCAAGGGAGGCACGATGCGTCTCGGCGCCTATCCTTGCAAGGTGAAGGAGGGAACGACGATGTATGCCTGTTACGGCGAGCCCCTTATCAAAGAGCGCCATCGCCATAGATATGAGTTCAATAATGAATATAAAGAGGCGTTCGAGCAAGGCGGCTTGACCCTCAGCGGCACGTCCCCCTCGGGACATATCGTGGAGACCGTGGAACTCACGGATCGCGATTTCTATGTCGGCGTGCAGTTCCATCCCGAATTCAAGTCCCGCCCCAATAAGCCGCATCCGCTCTTCACGAAATTCGTCGCCGCAGCGGTGAATAAGCAATAGCGCGGTCCTGTTTTATCTTTGAGAAATCGCCTTCTCTTTCTTGTTACAGGGAAAGAGGAGGCGTTTTTGTTGTAAAGAAGGAAAGAAGTAGTGTATAATACACGCGTACTTCCGAAGCAAAAGGAGAAGGAAATGGAAAAGATTTTAAAGATCCATCCGGATGCGTTGTATGATTCCGAATATATCGATTATCGGCTCGAAACGGAGGATTATCGGTCCCCCGAGCTCGCGCTGAAAGGGGAATACAGACACGAAAAAGGCGTCACGATCATCACGACGTCGGGGCGAGAGATCATCATCGAGAATTGCTTCGAGAATACCCTCCGCTTGCGTATCACGCAGCCGGGCGCCTGCCTCGACAAGACGGTCACCGAGCGCTTGGGGCTCATCAAGACGGACTGGGAAGCGGCGCCGTATGATTATCGGCTCGAAGACGGCGTCATCGCTTTCAGCAACGCCCGCCTGACCCTTCTTTTCGATATGAATACGAATGAATTCTCTTTCGCCACCGCCGAGGGAAAGACTCTCCTTCGGACAAAAAACGGCGGCGCGAGGTTCTCCTCCCTCCCCGCGGAGTATTCCGGCATGCGGAGTTACACCGAGTTCGAGCGCATCGGAGAGGAGCGTTATTCCGGCTTCGGCGCGCGCATTTACAAGGTGGACAGAACGGGCGAATCTGCGGATATTTTCGCAGAAAAGGGCGGAGCGAAAGTGGGCGATTACGGCGGCTTCCCCATCCCGTATTTCATTAGTTCGGCGGGCTATGGGTTCTTTTTCAATAACCCGTGGCCGCACGTTTATTTCGACATGGCGAAGACCTCCCCGAACGAATGGTTTTTGAGCGCCCCGGGCGGGGATTATGACATCTTCGTCTTCGCGGGCAATACCTCCGAGATCACGAAAAGCTATGCGAAGATCGTGGGCACGAATCAATTCCCCAAGAAATGGCTTATGGGGTATTGGTGCAGCAGTTTGAGTTTCGAGAGAGCGCAGGGTGCCATCGACGATATGGGCAGGATGCGCCGCGAAGGGTATCCCTGCGAAGCCATTGTTATCGACGGACCTTGGCGCGGTGGCGTGAATTTTATTCGGGACTATGCGAGCGGCTGGGGCTATCCCTCGGACGATTATAATTGGCACCCCGATTTCGGCGACGGCGTCGGGATGATCAAGACGCTCGAAAAGGAGAATATCAAGACCGTTCTCCATATTAATTCCTGCGCCTTCAAGCCCTCCACGGCAGTCCCCGCCATCGCACAGGGGCTCCTCCGTCAGGTGAAGACAGAGACGGTGCCGGACGTCGCCACAGAGCGCGGCGTCGAGTATTACAAGACTTTTCTCGTGCCCCGCATCAAGGACGGCGTCACGCAATGGTGGACGGACCATTCGGACCGCGTGAGCGGCGAGATCCTCCCCGGGATCCCTTCGAGAAACCTTTTCGGTCCGATGTGGAATCGGGTGATCTCCGAGGTGATGGCGGAGAATGGCGTCAAGGGACATATGTCCCTCTCGCGCGGCGGCGGCATCGGCAGTCAGCGCTATGCGCTCCCTTGGGCGGGCGACACGCAATTCGGCATAAAAAGATTTAAGGAAGACATTTGGTATATCATCAATGCGGGCATGGCGGGCTTTACCCTCTGCGGCTATGACCTCGGTGGCTTCATGCGCGGCAGCGTCACCGATCTTACGCCCGACGAGATGCAGTTCGACGTGGATAATATTGCGCGCCGCTTCTGTCAGAGCCTGATCTTCTGCCCGATGCCGAGGATGCATAACGGCGAGAATTCCATGGCGAAATGGCCTTGGAATTGCCCCGAGGAGACGCGGGCGCTCTATAAGGACTGCCTGCAATATCGTTATCGCTTCCTTCCGACGGTGTATTCTTATGCGATCCACGGCTCGGAGACGGGCGAGCCCATCATTCGCCCGCTCTTTTATGATCATATGGATCAGCCGAAACTTTACGCCGTGGATGATGAATTTTATCTCGGCGAGCATATCCTCGTGGCGCCTGTCACGGAAGCGGGCGTAGAGGAGAGGGAGGTCTATCTCCCCGAGGGCGTTTGGACGGATCTTTGGACGAAAGAGATCTTCAAAGGGGAGCAGACCGTCAAGGTCGCCGCGCCTCGTTTTAAGAAAGAAGGTCTCCCGATGTTTGTGAAACTGGGCGGCGGCGTGGCGTATCAGCCCGACTGCCTGAGCTTGTATGACCGCGTCCCCGAAGCCTTGCGCGTGGAGCTTTATGCGGAGGATTCCGCCGAGCTCGTCTTGCGGGAAGGCGCGGACGTGACGAATCGCTTCTCTTGCGAAAAGTCGGGCGAAGGCTTCGAGATCTTTGCGGAGAATCATAGCGCCATCGACCGCAAATACACCGTCGTCATTTATGCCTCGGGCAAGGAGCATTCCGCCGAATTCGACGTAAAAGCGGGGGAGACGAAAAAGAAAAGAGCCTGACAGCTCTTTGAGATTTCGGATTTCAAAGCGCGCCGAAACTCCGAAAACGGCGCGCTTTTTTATATTGCCTCGCGGGCGCGTTTTATTTTAATTGACACGTCTTTCCGCCGAATGTATAATAATTTACGGTAAAATATGGCATAGCCATACGGCGCGAAGCCGCACTTTTATCGGAGGTCTTTGGATGAAACCCGAAAACGCACATTTTAAGCCGCTGGATCATTACCGCGAGAAGGACTGCGAGACGCTTGAAGACGTTCTCGACTTTGCAAGAGGTTTGGAGGATGCCGCCTTCCCCGTGCTCACGAGTTATTACGGCTGGGAGGGGAGCGAGGACGAGCCCCTGCCGAGCGTGGAAAAGATGAAGTCTTTCCCGCTTTTCGATCCCACCGTAAAGAATGCTGCCAATATGAAGACGGGCTGGATGATGGCGGAGCTGAGATTTCCCTATATCGCCGCGTTTTTCGATAAAAAAGAGCTTGGGAATTACGGCTTTACCTATTACACCGAGTTGGATCTCGACATTTACGCCGACGATCATCCCGTGGAGATTTACAGCTATATGGGCGGGCAGTTCGATCTCGGTTGCGCTCCCGACGGCAAGGAGCATTACGTCTTCCTCCGCATCGACAGACCGAATAAAAGCCCCATCTCGGACATCGTCTCTCGCTATTATTTAAAAGGACTCCGAGAGACGAATGAACGCATTGCAAACCTTGCGAGGTCTCTCCGCGCAGGCTGCCATCTGCTCTCGAAGTCCAATCGCCGTGAGAATCTTTACGTGCAGGGCGAAGTTCCCATTCAAAAGTCCAAGCTCACGGAGGAGGAGAGGGCGTCGCTCTCGAAATGCCTCGTGGAGACGGCGAATTTCGTCATTTCCGCTTTGCGCAAGGAAGCGCTCTTGCAGGCAGTCGACTCCGCTTTGGAGATGCTTGCGCCCGTGGCGGCGTATGCCAAGCGCTTCACCCTTTATTTCATCGGACATTCCCATATCGACCTCGCTTGGAAATGGCGCTATCCCGAGACCATCGAATGCATGAAGGGCACTTTCGAGACTCAGCTCGCTTTGATGGAAAGAAATCCCGAGTACGTGTATTGCGACACTTCCGCCGTTTTGTGGCGGGATATGAAGGCGCAGTATCCCGAGTTTTGGAAGAAGATGGAGGCGGCGGCGAAAAGAGGTCAGTTCGAGCCCCAAGGCGGCATGTGGTGTGAGACCGACGGGCAATGCGTCGGGGAGGAGAGTTGGTGCAGACAGCTCGAATTCGGGCAGAAGACATCCATGGAGATCCTCGGGAAGAAAGCCACTTGCGGCGTGAATATCGACGCTTTCGGTTTCAATGCGGGACTGCCCAAGATCTTGAAAGCGGCGGGGCTGAATTATTTCGTGACGCAGAAGATGCGTTATAATGAATACAATCTTTTCCCGTACGTCCATTTTTGGTGGGAAGGGGATGACGGAAGCAGGATTCTTTCGCTCCATGAGTACCCGGGACATTCCAATCATATCGAGTATGACGAGCTTGCCAAGACCACCCGCGTCCATCACCTGACGGACGGCTTCTATCATATCCCCATCCTTTGGGGATACGGAAATCACGGCGGCGGTCCGCAGCCCGTGATGATGGACAGGCTGGACGAGCTCAAAAAGCAGACGGTCTTCCCGAATATCAAGTTCTGCGGCTTGACGGAGTTTTATAAGATCCTGACGACGACGGAGGATCTCTCCACGCTTCCCGTCGTCAAGGGCGAGCTTTATTTGGAGACCCATCAAAAGACGTATACCGTGCAGTCCAAGACGAAGTATCTGAATCGAGAGGGCGAGCGCGCGCTGCTCAATGCGGAGAGCTTGCAGGCGGCGACGGGCGAATATCGCGATCTGACGCTCGCTTGGGAGAAAGAGCTTTTCGGACAGTTCCACGACATCCTCGCGGGCACGTCGATGCTTAAAGTTTATCTCGATATGTATGAGGAGTATGACAAGGCGTTCGGGATCATCTCCGCCGCGAATAGGGACTGTGCGGAGAAGGCGCTCGGCCTCGGCGATACGACTTATGTCTTTAATCCGCTCTCCGTCCCTGCGGATCTCCCGATCCTCCTTGACAAAGCGCCCGCGAAAGACAGCGGATATCTTCTCGACAGCGAGGGAAAGAAACACCCTTATCAAAAGACCTTCGACGGCAAGACGGCGGTGGCGCTCAGGGGGGTCAAGCCTTATTCTTTCAGCAAGCTGACTTTCTCGGACGGTGCGCCCAAGGCGGAGATCTCCGTCAAGGACGGCGTGGTGGATAACGGCGTCATCAAGGCGGTCTTCGACAGGGAAAAAGGCGTCATCAAGTCCCTCGTCTTCGACGGGAAGGAAGTTTGCGGCGGACAGATCGGAAATTTCAAGGTGCTGGAAGATACGAGGAGCCGCGACTACGATTCTTGGAATTTCGGCTTCACGGGCAAAGAATGGGATATGAAGTGCTTCGACTTCGAGGTCGTGGAAGAGGGTCCCGTCCGCGTGGTGGTCAGAGCGAAGTATTCCTTCGGCATATGGACGGAAAAGAAGCCTTATTTCGGCACCTATCTCTGGCATACGCCCGCCGTGGATTATCCCACGAGCTTTTTGACGCAGGATTTCATCTTCTATGCGAATGATCCGATGATTCGTTGCGTGCTCTTCGCCGATTGGTGGGAGGACGGCAAAGATCTCAAACTTTCGGCGGAGACAAATGTCAAGAATCCGCGCGCCTTTTATAAAGTGCCCTTCGGCAAGTTGGAGCGTCCCGTGAAACGGGATACCTCTTATGAGAAAGCGAGATTCGAGGTCCCCGCCATCACATATTCCGACCTCGTCGGGGAAGACGGTTATTCCTTCGCGCTTTTAAATCGTTCCAAGCACGGTTACGACGTCTTGGACGGCAGAGTGCGTTTGACCCTTCTTACTTCGCCCACCGGTGCGGACGTCGCGAAAGTGCCCGATCCCACGGCAGACAGAGGCAAGCACACCATCGAATACGCCTTCCTGCCCCATAAAAAGGATTTCGATCTCGACGACGCGGCGATGGTCTATGAGAGAGGAGGTATGATCTTCGAGGGAAGCGACGCGCCTGCGGTGACGCTCGGCAAGACCCTCCTTGAAGCGTCCGATGCGGAGCGTACGATTACGAGCGTTCGTCTCCTGCCCGACGGGAAGAGATTTTACCGCACCCTCGGAAAAGACGGCAAGCTCGGTTCCGAGAAAAAATGACCCGAACCTTTTGAAAATGCCTGTTGCCCTCGGCGCCCCGCCCGCAACGGGCTTTTTTTCGGGAATGAGCCGCGTGTATCAATCGATCTCCCGCCACGGACAAGTGTGGAAACGGAACGGAGAAGAGAGGGCGATACGTGGACCCATTTCGAGAGGCGGGGATAAATCACAAGAGAGAGGAGGCTTGACGATGAAAAAATATCTTATCGATCCCAAACAAATGTGGTGTAAGGCGAATCTGCATTGTCACACCGTGCTTTCCGACGGCTGTTTGACGCCGGAGGAGATCAAGGAGCGCTATATGGCGAAAGGATATTCCGTCGTCGCGTACAGCGATCACGAGATCTTGCACGATAATTCTTATCTCTGTGACGACCGTTTCGTGGCGCTCACCGCCGTGGAATACTCGATCAATGATCACGCGCCTCATTGGCGGGACGAGAAGACCATTCATATCAATCTTTTTTCCCGTGATCCGCATAATACCTTCCACGTCGCCTCTTCCGTCCGAAACGCGGGCAGATATTACGAGCGCTTCAAGGATGATTTCCGCTGTGACGGATATGACCGCGTCTATACGAAAGAGGGGATCAACGAGGTCATCCGCCGCGCGAATGAAGCGGGCTTCCTCGTGCAGTACAATCATCCGAATTGGTCGCTGAATACGCGCGAGGATTATATGGCGATCGAGGGGCTTTGGTCTTTGGAGATATTGAATTATTGCACCGAGCTCGAAACGGGAGCGGAATATTGCCCTTACATCTACGAGGATATGTTGAATAGCGGCAAGCGCCTTCTCTGCTCGATGGGCGACGACAATCATAACGGCGACAAAGGTGACTTCGGGTCTTACGGCGGCGCCACGTATATCGGGGTGGATTCCCTCTCCTACGAGAATGTCTTCGCCGCGATGGAGAAGGGGAATATTTATTGCTCGTCGGGTCCGCGCATCCTCTCGCTTTACGTGGAAGGAGATACGGTCGTCCTCGACTGCGATCCCGCGACTAACGTCGTCCTCACCTCCAAAAACAGGCGTTTTATGAATCGTTTCGGCGCGGGATTCACGCACGTGGAATTCCCCATAAACGAAGCCGTCGAGTATTTCCGTCTCACGGTCTTCGACGATAAGGGCGGCAGGGCGCATACGAGCGCGTATTATTTGGAAGATCTGAAAAAATAGAGACCTCCCCTTGTGAAAAAGGCTCGGAAGGGAAAAGAGCGCCGTTTTGCGGCGAAGGAGAGCATATGAAAGAGAGATGGGAAAAGGACAGTATGGGCGAGATCCGCGTCCCCGCCGATCGATATTGGGGCGCGCAGACCCAGCGTAGCAAAGAGAATTTCCTCATCGGGGAAGAGAGGATGTCCCTCCCGATCCTTCGCGCTTTCGCCGTCGTGAAGAAGGCTTGCGCTCTGACGAACCGCGCCCTCGGCATCCTGGATGAAAAAAGAGCGGAGCTCATCGTGCGCGTTTCGGAGGAGATCCTCGAAGGGAAGCTCGACGAGCATTTCCCCCTCGTCGTGTGGCAGACGGGAAGCGGCACGCAGACCAATATGAATTTCAATGAAGTCATCGCGAATCGAGGCAATGAGCTCGCGGGCGAAAAATTGCTTCATCCGAATGATCATGTGAATCGCTCGCAGAGCTCAAACGACACCTTTCCCACGGCGCTGCATATCGCCGCGGCGACCGCTCTTCGAGAGCGGCTCGAACCCGCGCTTCGCGAGATGATCGAGGCTTTCCTCCGCTTGGAGAAAGAGAATGAAGGGGTCGTCACGGTGGGACGTACCCATTTGCAGGACGCCGTCCCCATCGCTTTTTCGCAGGAGATCAGCGGTTGGCGCGGGATGATCGAGCGTTCTCTCGCCGCCATTCGCGCCGCTGCGGACGGCTTGTACGATCTCGCGCTCGGCGGCACGGCGGTCGGCACAGGGCTGAATTGTCCCGCGGGCTTTGCCGAGGCTGTGGCGAAAGAGATCGCGCTCGAAACGGGGCTCCCTTTCCGCACCGCGGCGAATAAATTCCATTCTCTTTCCGCGAAGGACGACGTTGCCTTTGCGCACGGCGCCTTGAAAACGCTCGCCGCGGATCTGATGAAGATCGCGAACGACGTGCGTCTCCTTGCTTCGGGTCCCCGCTGTGGGATCGGAGAGATCAAGATCCCCGAGAATGAGCCGGGCTCTTCCATCATGCCGGGCAAGGTGAATCCGACGCAGTGCGAAGCGCTGACGATGGTCGCCGCGCAGGTGATGGGAAATGATGTCACGATCGGCGTCGCGGCGTCGCAGGGAAATTTCCAACTGAACGTCTATATGCCCGTCATCGCGTATGACTTTTTGCAGTCCGTCACCCTGCTTTCGGACGCGGCGAGATCTTTCACCGCGCATTGTCTTACGGGGATCAAGGCGGATCGTGAAAAGATGGCGGAAAACCTCGAGCGCACCTTGATGCTCGTCACGGCGCTCACCCCACATATCGGATATGACAATGCCGCGCGGATCGCGAAAGCCGCGGCGGAGAAGGACACCACGCTTCGCGAAGAAGCCGTCCGTCTCGGATATCTTACCGCGGAGGATTTCGACCGCTTCGTGAAGCCCGAGGAAATGATCTGAATAAAGAGCCCGTCTGCCTCGAAAATGCAGACGTTCCGAAAAAGAAAATGCGGAGGAAAGTCCCTTGAAAAGGCTTTTGCCGCTATGGAGAAAATGATGGATTACTTAAAAGAGTCTTTGAAAAAGCATTACGAATGGAAAGGCAAGCTCGAGAGCGTCCCCAAGATGAAGATCGAGAGCCGCGACGATCTCTCGCTCGCCTATACGCCCGGGGTGGCGCAGGCGTGCTTGGAAATCGAGAAAGATCCCGAGAAATCTTATCTCCTGACGGGGAGAGGAAATCTCGTCGCCGTGGTGACGGATGGGACGGCGGTCCTCGGACTCGGCGACATCGGACCCGAAGCGGGCATGCCCGTGATGGAAGGGAAATGCGTGCTCTTCAAGGCGTTCGGCGGCGTGGATGCCATTCCGCTCTGCGTGCGGAGCAAAGACGTGGACGAGATCGTGAATACCGTCGCTCTGCTTCAAGGCAGTTTCGGCGGGATTAATCTGGAAGACATCGCCGCGCCGCGTTGCTTCGAGATCGAGAGGAAGCTCAAAGAGCGCTGCGATATCCCCGTATTCCATGACGATCAACACGGCACTGCGGTGGTCGTGCTCGCCGCGGTGTTGAATGCTTTGCGCGCGGTGGGAAAAGAGATCGGAAGTATAAAAGCCGTCATCAACGGCGCGGGTTCGGCGGGGATCGCCATCGCGAAGCTCCTTCTTTCTCGCGGGCTGAAAGATCTCGTTATGTGCGATAAAAAAGGCGTCATTCATGAAGACGCGGATTGGCTGAACCCCGCGCAGGCGGAGATGGCGAAAGTCACAAATCGACATGGCGTGAAAGGCAGTCTTTCCGACGTGATGGCGGGAGCGGATCTTTTCATCGGCGTTTCGGCGGGAAATGTCGTCTCGCCCGAGATGGTAAAGAGCATGGCGGAAGGCGCCATCCTTTTCCCGATGGCAAATCCCACGCCCGAGATCATGCCCGAGCTCGCCCTGCAAGCGGGCGCCGCCGTGGTGGGGACGGGGAGGAGCGACTTCCCGAATCAGATCAATAACGTCTTGGCATTCCCGGGGATCTTCCGCGGAGCGCTCGACGTGCGCGCTCGTGAGATCAATGAAGAGATGAAGCTCGCCGCCTCGGAAGCGCTCGCCGCTCTCGTTTCCCCGGAAGAGCTCAAAAAGGATTACATCCTCCCGCGGGCTTTCGATCCGAGGGTGGGACCCGCCGTGGCGAAAGCGGTGGCGGAGGCGGCGCGGAAAACGGGCGTCGC
>CAMOUZ010000013.1 GCA_946626795.1 uncultured Clostridia bacterium | reverse complement strand
GAGCCGACGCCGACCGCACCCGAAGCGCCTATCCTCTCTGTCTCCGCCGCGGGCATCACTTGGGCGGAAGTGGCGGGCGCCACCTCGTACAGCGTCAGCTTAGACGACGGGGATTGGAGGGCTGAGCCTTCTCGCTCCGTGACGTTCTCCGACATCGTCGGCGAGCACACCCTTCGCGTACGCGCAATGAACGGCTCGCTCGCAAGCGACTCCGCCGCATTCTCTTACGGCACCAAAGCCCTTTCCCTCTCCGCCCTCTCGACAAACGGTTTGACCGCCACTTGGACGGCGGACGGAAAAAACGTCTCCTTCACCGTAAACGGCGAGAAAGCCGCGTATGACTTTGCCGCGGGCGTTTATTCCTATACTTGCCCCGCCACCGCAGATACTTACGCACTCTCCGTAACCGTTTCGGGCGGATACTTGGAAGACGCCGCCCTTTATTACCCCGTCGGCACGCGCACGGAAAACGAAACGATCACCGTATCGGCGCTTTCCGCTCCGAGCCTTTCCGCTTCCTTCGCAGGCATCGTGTGGGCGGAAGTAACGGGCGCCACCTCGTACGGCGTACGGACGGACGGCGGCATCTGGACGGAACAAACGACGCGCGTCCTCCCTCTTCTCTCTTCGACGACCACCCATACCGTGGAAGTGAAGGCACTCTCCTCCGACCCCTCTCGCTTGGAAAGCGCCGTCGCTTCTTACCGCTATGAGACCAAAATGCTCGCCCTCTCGGACGTCACCCGCAACGGACTGACTTTCTCCTGGTCGGCGACGACGGCGGAAGAAGCAATGTCTCTGACCTTAAACGGGAACGAAGCGACCTACGAAACGACCTCCGCCGCCCATTATCGTTATGTCCTCTCCTCTGCGGCGGGCGACTACGCTTTGCGCGTCACCGTAACCCCCTCATTCGACGAAAACGACAACGTCTATTATTACGGCGCGGAACCCCTTGAAAAGACCGCAAACTTCACGATCTCCGTCCTTTCCACGCCTATCCTCACCGCCTCCGCCGAAGGCGTCGCATGGGCGGAAGTAACGAGCGCCGCTTCGTACTCCGTCAGCATCGACGGCAAAACGGCGACGACGCAGAGCTCACGTTTCGTAGCCCTCTCCTCTGCGACGGGAGATCACTCCGTAACGGTGAAAGCGCTCTCCTCCGATCCCGCATTCTTGGAAAGCCTCGCCGCTTCCTACACTTATGAAACCAAGGCGCTTGCCCTTTCGGACATCGCCCGAGACGGTCTGACCTTCTCCTGGACGGCGACGGCGGCGCAAGACCGCATCACTTTGACGGTCAATAACGCCACGGCGGACTACGAAACGCCTGCCGAAGGGAGCTATTCCCATACGGTCGAATCCGCCACGGGCACATATGCGCTCCGCGTCACGGCAAGTCCCTCCTTCGACGAAGAGAACAACGTGTATTATTTCGCGGAAAACTCCATCGAAAAAACGGCGAACGTCACGATCTCTTCGCTCGGTTCGCCCCATTTCTCCGCCTCCGCATCCGGCGTGACTTGGTCCGCAGTATCCAACGCCGCGTCGTACAGCGTCAGCATCGACGGCGGGGAGGCGACGACGCAAACCTCACGCTCCGTCCCCCTCTCTCCTGCGGCGGGAAATCACTCCGTTACGGTGACGGCGATCTCTTCCGATCCCGCGCTGACGGATGGCGCTTCCGCAACTTACACCTATGAAACCAAGGCGCTTGCCCTCTCGGACATCACCCGAAACGGCTTGACCTTCTCTTGGACGGCGACCGCAGATCCTTCGCAAATGAGCCTTTCCCTGAACGGCACGGCGAAAAACTACGAAACGACCTCCGCCGAGCATTACAGCTACACTATCCCCTCTTCCGCCGGCACGCACACGCTGTCGGTGCGGGTGAATCCTTCTTTCGCCGCCGCGACTCGGATCTATTACCACGCCGCGGCGGCGATCGAAAAGGAGGCAAGCGTCACGATCTCCACCCTTTCCGCGCCCGCTGTCTCCGCTTCCTCCGAGGGCGTCTCTTGGACCGCGATAACGAACGCCGCGACTTATAAAGTGCGCCGCGAAGACAGCGGTTGGGAGACCGTCTCGAACCTCGGCGCCGCCTTGGATCTCGGTGCGGGAGAGCACTCCGTGGAAGTAAAAGCCATCCCCGACCCCGCCGACCCGACTCTCTTGGAGAGTCCCGTCACGGCTTATTATTACGAAATCAAAACCCTAACCCTCTCGGATATCTCGCGCACGGATTTGGAATTCTCTTGGACGACGAACTCCAAGCCCGAGAAAATGACGCTCACCGTGAATGACGAGACGGAGGACTGCGCGGCGGTCTCGCTGACAAAATACCGTTACACCCTTCCTTCCGTTGCGGGCGTTTACACCCTAAAAGTCAGCGTGGAACCCATTTTCGACGAGACAAACCATATTTATTATTACAGTGAATCCGCCATCGAGAAGACCGCCTCCCTTACAATCACCAAACTGGGCACCCCGTCCCTCACCGCCTCCGCTTCCGGCGTCGCTTGGGCGGGAATCACGGGAGCCGACGCTTACAGCGTGAGCATAGACAACGGCGCTTGGACGGAACAAACCGACCGCATCGTCTCCCTCTCCACGTCTGTATCGACACACTGTGTGCGCGTGCAGGCCATCGCGTCCGACGCCGCCGTCTTGCCCGGAGAGATCGCTTCTTATACCTACGAGACCCGTGCTCCTCAACTCTCCACCCTCTCTCGCAACGGCCGCATCGTCACCTGGACGGCGACGACCTATACGCCGAATATGACCTTGACGAGAAACAATACCTCTTATCCTTTCGAGACCCTCTCCGAAGGGAGCTTCCGTTACGTCATCCCCTCTGAGACCGGGCAACACGCCGTCTCCGTCTCGGCAAGCACCGGCTTTGACGTCGAAAATGCGATCTACTACTACACGGCGAACCCCACGACGAGGACGACGAGTGTCACCTTCTCGCGGCTCGCGGCGCCCTTCCTTTCCGCCTCGCTTTCGGGCGTTACTTGGAATTCCGTCAGCAGCGCTTCGTCCTATAAAGTAAGCGTCGACGGCGGAGATGAAACCTCGACAACGCTCCGTTCCGTTGCATTATCCAACGCGACGGGGAATCACTCCGTGACGGTAAAAGCGGTCTCTACGAATGACACCGTGCTGGAAAGCACAGCCGCCACCTATTCTTACGAAACGAAGGCACTCGCCCTCTCCGACCTCTCCAAAGACGCGCTCATCGTCTCTTGGACGGCGACGGCGGCGGACGACCACATCTTCATCTATAAGAACAACGAATCGATGGGCACCGCCGCCTCTTCCTCCGACGTAACGCACAGCGCCGGCGGATATCGCTACACGGGCATTCCGCAAGCCGAAGGTTCTTACACGATCGAAGTCACCGCCGAAAGTTCCTTCGCCTCGAACGTCTATTATTACGCCGCGAACAGCATCACGAAATCCACCACCGTGACCGTCTCCAAGCTCGCCGCTCCTTCCTTGACGAAAGGGGACTCTTCCATCTCGTGGAGCGCCGTCTCGCACGCCGATTCTTATTCCGTCTATACGGACAGCGGTACAGCAAGCTCACAAACGTCGCGTTCCGCGTCTTACTCTTCTTCGACGGGAAGACACACCTTCTATGCCAGCGCCGTGGCGGCGGAAGGTTCCGCTTACGTAAGCAGTGATAAAGCTTCCGTCTCTTATTACACCACACCCGTCTCCCTTTCCTCCGTCACCTTCAAAGGCATCACGGCGCATTGGGTGGCGTCCGCAAAGAGCGTGAAAGTGAAGGAGGACAGCGGAAGCTATGCCGTGACCACGCTCTCGGAATACGAAATCAAGAGCCGTACGGCGGGAAGTCACAGCGTAACCGTACAAGCAATCGGCGGCTACGACGCCTCCTCAAACCTCTATTACAGCGGATCCAATCAAACGAAAAGCGCACCGAAAACCCTCTCCTTGGCAAACACCACCCTGACCTTCGAGGACCAAACGGCGAACAGTCCTTATTCCACCGCGAACGGAAGCACCGACGCCTCGAATTGGACGCAGGAATATTGGAACGCATCGAACGAAAGCTGGGGGGAGACCTCCAATCAAATGAACAGCCGCGCGGGCGATACGAGCCGCGTGGTGAATTTCAGTTCCTCCACGACGAAGAATCGCTTCACGTATAGGGGATCAAACAGCAATTTCGGTTTGGTCAATACATTCAGCGTCCGCATCGGAAACTATTATACGGCATACGACATTTGGTACAAGATCTCCCTCATCGACACGGACGGTTGCGTCCATTATCTTGCGGGCGCGACGAATAAATTCATCCGCTCCGAATCCACCGGCACGAACAATTCGAACAAAGTCTTCAAGACCGTCTCTTACACCGGCTTTGATCCCATCGAAGTCTCCGCCATCCGTTTCGAGGTCTATGGTTCCACGGGCAGCGACAGCACGTATTGCTATTTCTACATAGACGACGTGACGCTCTCTTACGTCTCGCCGGATCTCGGAAGCGCCGCAAGTTACAGCGGCGGAAACTTCACCGTATCCGCGGGAGGCAGCACGTCGAAAAACTTCTCCGCAGGCTATGCCGACGCGATGTCTTTCACCTTACAGAATAAGAGCGGCTCCGCCACCGCGCAAGCCGTCGTGACCCTCTATAACGGCGATCATATGGTCGCCACGGGCACCTACGTCCTTTATTCCTCGGCGACCCAATCTTACACCTTGATCTTCAATAAGTGGCGCGTCACGAAATTTACCGTTTCCGCAAGCTATGCAAACGTCGGGGTTTCCTCCGTCTCGCTGGGGACATCGAATACCTATGCGGTCACGGACAACGCGACCTACCGCGTGGCTTCGACTTCGGGCTCCACCTCCATCCTCTTGATGGGCGAAGAGGTGAAATCCAGCACCACGATCAATTACAACCTCACGGCGATCAAACAGCTCCAAAAATACGCCTCCGACGTCTCCCCCCTCTTCGCATCCATCGTGAACGTGGGACAGATCCTCTCCGCAACGTACGCGCAGAGCATAGACGTCACGTCGAACGCCTCTTCCACGGGCACCTACGGCACCTTGACCATCAAATACATCGAGAGCGGCGCTTCTTCTCTCACCACCAGCACCATCACGGTCAAAAGAAAGGACAGCGCCGGTTTGAACGAAGCCACGAGAAACGCCTATTCGCGCAATCTCTGGAAAAATATATCCGTCGATCCGCACAGCGTGCTCCTCGCGGGCTCCTCTTCCATGGAGAAATGGGAAACGTACAGTCAAGATATGAAGGGCATCGAGATCGCGGACGTGGGCATCGGCGGCACCGTCTCCACCGATTGGAGCAAGGACGGCGGGCTCGCGGAGCGCCTCATCTATGCCTATAATCCGCGCGCGATCATCCTCTTCGTGGGCGTGAATGACCTTAAAGGCGGAAAGACGGTGGCAAACACCTTGACCGACGTAAAAGCCCTCATCCAGCAGATCCACACGAAGCTCCCGAACGCCAAAGTATATTACGTGCTGATCAATAAAGTGCCTCTCGCGATCAGCGGGAGCAATCAGCTGACGGAAAGCAACGTCACCTCCTTTAATAATTCCATGGCGTCCTACGCGAATGGTTATAATTGGCTCACTACCATCGCCCTTGACACGACCTATCATATGGCGTACTCGGGCGGAAGCGGCTATGACTTCAATTACAACAGCACGACGAAGGCTTACGATAAGACGACCTATTACGGCAAGACCTCCTTCTTCGATTCGATGCACCTCAACCAAGCGGGATACACCGAATGGGCATACGTCATTCGTCAGAAATTCCTCGCCTTGGACAAGAAAGCGACCTGGTCGGAGACCGACTGATCCCAAGGTGACGTATTTTCTTTACAGGATTGTCTTCTTCGGAAAAGATATGATATCATATGAATTACAAGCTTTACGATAAAAGCTATAAGGGGAAAAACTATGGAAATGGAAAATGAACGTTTGAATAAATGGGCGGAACTCCTTCTCGACACGGGAAAGGGAAATAACCTCATCAATTTCAAGGACACGAAGACCTCCACCGTCGAGCTGCTCTTCCCGGACTTCGCGACCATTCTCGACCGCAGCGAGAAATCCGCGCGCTTCGAGATCCTCGATCCGAAGATCGACGAGGAAGCGGGCGGGAAAGCCCTCTCCAAAGAGGAGTATCTCGCGAAATACGAGTCCAAACTCAAAAAGAACAATATCGCCCTCGCTTACAACGTGGACGGGAAGCCTTACACCGCCTTGAAGAACGTCAAGAAAAGAGCGGACTCCGCGATGGAAGAAGCGGGCGTGAATATCGCCTACGTCGCTTTCGGCTTCATCGAATGGACGGAGAAGGATGACAAAGAGCATCTCTTGCACGCACCGATCCTGCTTGCCCCCGTCTCCATCGAAAAAGAATCCGCCACCACCCCTTATTTCCTGAATATCGCCGCCGATATCACCATCAATCCCACTTTCGCTTATAAACTTCAAAGCGAATACGGCATCGTGATCCCCGCTTACGACGAAGAAGCGCCCGTGGAAGAATACTACGACAAGGTGCTGAAACTCGTGGAAGGACTCGGATGGTCCGTCCAAACGGAATGCAAGGTGGGACTCTTCTCCTTTATGAAGATCAATATGTATAAAGATCTCAAAGAGAATGCCGCCACGATCTTGGAGAATCCGAATATCCGCGCCCTGCTCAATCTGCCCGCCCTCAAAGAAGAGGACGCTCCCGACGCGCCCGCCGAACTGCATAACGTCGTGGACGCGGATTCCAGTCAAAACCAAGCCATCTTGATGGCGCAGAGCGGAAAGAGCTTCGTTCTGCAAGGCCCTCCCGGCACGGGTAAGAGCCAATCCATCACGAATATGATCGCGGAATGTCTCGCCAAAGGAAAGAAAGTCCTCTTCGTCTCGGAGAAACGCGCCGCTTTGAACGTGGTCTATGACAAGCTGAAAAAACTCGGCTTGGAGGAATTTTGCCTCGCACTCCACAGCTATCGTGCGAACAAGAAAGAGGTCATCGACGAACTCTGCCGCACCTTAAAACTGCCCAAGAGCGCCGTCTCCGGCCGCGCGAAAGGCGAGATCGAAGCGCGCGAAAAAGCGAAAGCGGAGCTCGACGCTTACGCCGAAGAACTGCATCGCCTGCGTCCCCTCGTGGAAAAGAGCATCTATGATCTTTACGAGGCGGCAGCTGCCGAAAGGAGCGCGCCCACCCTCGACTTCGCGATCGCGGACATCCAAAAGAAGGGCGAAGAATATCTCCGCAAGGCGGACACCTATCTCGAACGTTACGTCGAATACATCGACTCCATCGGCTACGACTATCGCAATAACATTTGGTACGGTTATGTGGATCCCGACGGCTCTTATGAGAATAAGATCCGCGTGCGCGAGGACTTCCGCCGCGTGACCGAGAGCGCGGAACGTCTGAAAGAGGTCGCCGACAGGCTGGTGAAGGAGCGCTCCGTCCTTCTTCGGAATTTCCGCGAAGCTCATCTCTGCCATACCCTCTTCACCCTCGCGGCGGACAGCCCCTTCCTCACTCCCGCCCTCTTGGACAAAAAGACCTTGAAAAAGGCGCTTCCTTATCTCAAAAAGATGGCGGAAGCCGCAGACGAGATCCTCGCAAGGAGAAAGGTCCTCGACGAGAACTACACCTCCGAGATCTATGACAAACCCGGCGCGAAATATCACGCCGACCTTTCCTTTAAATACGGCAGCGGACTGAAACGGCTCTTCTCCTCCGACTATAAGGCGATCATCCAAGACCTCGCCGCCTGCCGCAAAGACGGCAAAAAGCCGGATTACAAGACCGCTCTGCATACGACCGCCGTTCTCGCGAAACACGCGGACTTCTGCGACGACTTCCTCGCGGACGAAAGCCGCGTGAAAACCCTCCTCTCGGAGGAGGGATATACGGGGGTCACCACGAACTTCGGCAGGCTTCTGAAAGATCTCGACGACTTGCAAATCCTTCTCGACAGCGGTCTCGAACTCGGCGACCTCAAAAAGATGGATAAGGAGACTTTCTTCTCCTTAAAAGACACCTTCTATGATTACAAAGAAGACCTCGCCGCCGCCTTAAAGGACAGCCACGAAGCCTCTCTCGCCGCCCGTTTCGACGCTGAGGAATACGATATCGAAGAGGCCGCGCTCGCCCTCATCATCCCGAAGCTCAGAAACTGCAACGACAATATCGAGGAGCTGGATAATTGGCTCGTTTTCCGCACCTTGATCGAAGACATCCGCAAAGAGGATCTCCTCTCTTATCTGAATTTTGCTTTGGACAAGGAAGTGCCCGCAGACAAGCTGATCTCCGCGCACCGCAAAGCCTTCTTCGCGCAATGGATCGACGTCCTCCTGCGCTCCTCGCCCATCCTCTCCTCTCTGACGCGCATCCCGCACGACCAAGCCGTGGCGGAATTCCGCAAAAAGGATCTTCTCACTTTCGAGATCAACAAAGCGCTCATCAAAGCGAAGCTCTCGGCGGAGCGTCCCTCCCTCGACCTCATCGCACAAGGGAGCGCCGTCTCCATCCTTCTGCGCGAAGGCGAGAAGAAGCGCAGGCAAAAGAGCATTCGCGCTCTCCTCTCCGAGATCCGCGAGCTGGCGCAGACCTTAAAGCCCTGCTTCCTGATGTCTCCCCTCAGCGTGAGCACTTTCCTCGGCGCGGGATTCACCTTCGACGTCGTCATCTTCGACGAGGCTTCGCAGATCTTCCCGCAAGATGCCGTTTGCTCGATCTATCGAGGCAAACAGCTCATCGTCGTGGGCGACTCCAAGCAAATGCCCCCGAGCAATTTCTTCACCTCCAATACTCTCGCGGAAGAAGAAGAGGCGGAGGAGGACGACGTCGCGGATTTCGAGTCCATCCTCGACCTTTGCGCCACGGTCTTCCCGCAGCTTCGCTTGAAATGGCATTACAGAAGCCGTTTCGAGCAGCTCATCTCCTTCTCGAACAAGCATTTCTACGAAAATGATCTCGTCACTTTCCCGTCTTCTTTGGAAGACGCGCCGGGCGTGGGTGTGGACTACGTCTATGTGGACGGCGTCTTCGACCGCAGGACGAGGACGAACCGCGCGGAAGCGGAGAAGATGGTGGATCTCGTCTTCGAGCATATCGAGAAATACCCCGAGCGGAGCCTCGGCGTCGTCGCATTCAGCATCTCGCAACAAAACCTCATCGACAGGCTCATCACAGAGCGCAGGCAGAAAGATCCTTCCAAGGAGGAATTCTTTAAGTCCGATCGTGAAGAACCCTTCTTCGTGAAAAACCTCGAAACCGTACAGGGCGACGAGCGCGACACCATCCTTTTCAGCGTGGCGTACGGAAAAGGCACGGACGGCAAACTCCTTCTGAATTTCGGTCCGATCAATAAGATGGGCGGCGAACGCAGACTGAACGTCGCCATCACGAGAGCGAAATGCAATATCGTCCTCCTCACCTCGATGCACGGCTATGACATCGACCCGAAGCGCACGGCGTCCCGCGGCGCAAGACTGCTCGGCGCCTATCTCGACTATGCGGAAAAGGGAGCTTCCGTCTTGGAGCTCGGCGAAAGAGCCGCGGAAAAGAGCGCGAATTTCGAGAAAGACGTCAAGGAATTCCTCATCGCAAACGGCTATGAAGCGGAAGCAAAAGTCGGTTTCTCCGCCTTCAAGGTGGATCTCGCCGTGAAGGCTCCCGGGAGCGATCGCTTCATCCTCGCCATCGAATTCGACGGAGAGAATTATCACGCCATCAAGGACACGCGCGACCGCGACAGGCTGCGCCAGGGCGTGCTGGAAAGAATGGGCTGGCATTTCTATCGTCTTTGGTCCACGGAATGGGTGCGCAATAATAAAACGGAGAAAGAGCGTCTCCTCGCCGCCGTAAAACAAGCGGCGGAAAGCGCGGGCGAAGCGCCCGTCCTGCCCAAGGAAGAACCCGCGGCGCCCTCTTTCGAGGAGACCGCGATCGAAGAGCGCTTTGAATTCCCGACCTATACTCTCGTCAGCGAATTCCAAGCGATGAAGAAATGCCGCGGAGACGTGGCGGGCGTCGTGAAGACCATCGTGGAGACGGAATCCCCCGTGCAAGAAGAATGGCTTTTGAAGCGCATTTGTTTCCTCTTCGGCAAGGACAAAGTCACCTCCGCCGTGCGCTCCGATTACCTGATGAAGATGAGCTATCCCGAGCGCTACGGCATGGAGAGAAAGGGCGAATTCCTTTATCTCGCGGGGAAGGAGACCCCTCTCCTGCGCGTGCCTGCGGAAGACGCCACCGTCATTCGCGACGTCAAGCAGATCGCCCTCGAAGAGCTCGCGAGCGGCATCCGAGCCGTGCTTGAAAAGAACGTTTCGGTGGATAAGCTCGCCTTGTATCGCTTCCTGTCTCAGCTCCTCGGTTTCGGCAGGCTGAGCGACGGCATCACGAAGAGGCTGGACGACGCGCTCGCCCTTCTCGCGAACGAGATCGAAACGGACGGCTCGGTCCTCTCCTTAAAGGACAAGGATTAAAAGAACATCCCCTTCTCGGCAAACAGAAAAGGTCATCGGGTTCTCCGATGACCTTTTTCATTCGCCGCCTCTTTTCTCTTTGCGCGGACGAACTCTTATTTAAAGATAAAATCTCTTATTTGCAAAACTTCTTATAAGCGGAAAAGGCGGAGGGAAGCGAATAAACCTCCTCGATCTCGCGAGGAGAAGCGAAAGCGGCGTCTTCGCCGAACGGCGCGGCGGCTTGCCCTGCGGGAAGGCGAAGAAGATAGCCCGTCATCTCCCAAATAAGATGGGTGAAAACATGGGTGGCTTCGGGAAGGGGCTCGACCATTCCGACGGGGATCTCCTCTCCCGCAAGACTCGAAAGAAAGGCGCGAACCTCCTCTTCGGAGAGCCTCCCTTCCGCATTCGGAAATTCATATAAATTCGCCAAAAGTCCCTTGGAGAGTCTCTTTCGGACAAGATATTTCCCCTCGCATTCGAGCAGCAAGACCGTGCGTTCTTCCATCCTTTGCGCCGCCTTCTCGGGCTTCACGGGGAAATCTCCCTGCCTCTTTTCCCGATACGCGCGGCACTCCCCTATGAGCGGGCAGCTCTCGCATCGAAAAGCGTCCTTCGGGAGACAGACCAAAGCGCCGAGCTCGAAGAGCGCCTGCGTGAAGGCGGAAGTCTCGCCTTGCGGCATCAGGGGGCGCAATTTCGCCGCGACCGCGGCGCGCACATCCCCTTTCGAGACGTCGGAGGGATCTGCGGTCAGGCGCGAGATCACGCGTAAGACGTTTCCGTCCACGGCGGGCTCCCCCATGCCGAACGCGATGGAGAGGATCGCCCCCACCGTGTATTCCCCGATTCCGGGCAGACGACGCAGGAGCGCTTTGTCCGCGGGCAGTTTGCCGCCGTATTCCGAGGCGATGATCTTCGCGGCTTTATAAAGGTTGCGCGCGCGGCTGTAATATCCCAGCCCTTCCCACGCTTTCAAGACTTCATCCTCTTTCGCCGCCGCAAGGGCTTGGACGGTGGAGAATCGCTCCATCCAGCGCAGATAATAACCCTTCACGGTCTCCACGCGAGTCTGTTGGAGCATGATCTCCGAGATCCAGACGTGATAAGGATCCGCATCCTCCCGCCAAGGGAGCACGCGCTTATTCGCCTCGTACCAATCGAGGAGTTTTCGGAATAATGCGGGGGTCAAAACCTTGCTTTCTTTCATTCGTCTTTGGGGAAAAGCGACGCTTTACTCCGCGCCGGACATGATATGCAGATTTCTGAGGGAGGGGTCCTTCACCTTCCCGTTGACGCAGTACGCGAAAGAATCGAGATGCAGCCCGTCGTAATCCGAAAGCCCCTGCCTGCGGATCTCCTCGCCGAGGACGGCATTGATCGCGCGGATCTTGCTCCGCTTCTCCACGGCGTCCCCCACGCTGTTCCCACTGCTGATGAGGCTCTCGAAATCCTCGCGCAAACGGGCGAAAGCGGGGAGCTCGTTCAAGGCGCGGAAAAGCCATTTATAATAAGGCTTATACTTTTTCTCCAAGAGAAAACAGACGGCGATGGCGTTCTTCACGTACTCATAGACGGCGAGCTGCGCCGCCGCCGTGTCGCCGCGAGAGAGCTGCCGCTCGTAGTTATAATTCGAGGCTTGCTCGGCGAGCATAAGCGCGCCCGCGAGCTTCTTCAATCGGACGTCTTCGGGGAAATAAGAAAGCCGATCGCGGACGTCCTTCACCGCGCCGACGTCGTCCCGAAAGAGCTTTCCGTTCGTGGCTTCCAAGAGATAATGCTCGGGAATGGCCATCCACCTTTCAAGGGAGAGGACCCCCTCCGCGTCTCCCACCTTCCCGCGGAAAAAGTCCGCCGTGCGCACGACGCCGTGGCGCCCCGTATCGAAGGAGACGTCTTTATTGCGTTTCAGCCCCATAAATTCGTCGGGGAGCTTGCCATACGCCCTTTCGAGGCGGAAAGCGGTCTTGCGATCCACCACTTCTTCGGGCGGCAGAAAGAGGATGAAGCCCGGCTCGAAATCGTGATCGCGCGAGGTGTCGTCATCGAAGCCGTAGCATTCCGAACCGCTGCCCATCAGCCCCACTGCGACGATCTCTTCGAGCTCGGGGAACTCTTTTTTCATCATCGGCGCGCCGAATTCCAGATAATATTTCTCCGCGATTTCAAGCCCTTTCATTCTCTCCCTCCGTAGATCCTTTCCGAGATCTCTTTGAGCTCCGCTTCGACGGCGAACCAGCCGTAATAGCCAAAGACAGAGGCACATTTCTCCGCGACGAAAGCGAAATTTCCGTCATGCGGATTCTCCTCTTTCAAAAGCAGATTCTCCGCATTTGCGAGACGCTTTTCGATCTCTTCTTCTCCTTTTTCGAGCCCGTATTGCGCTTCGGCGAGGGTGGCGAGATTTAATTCCGTGATGGCTTGCTCGGGGCGGCTCCCTTCGACCTTTCGGAGCACGTCGAGCGCTTTCAGGAAAAAGGCGCGGGCTTCCTCGTGCTTTTTGAGGTCCGAGAGCGCCAAGGCGTAATTATTGTAAAGACCCGCGACGCGGCTGTCCTCCGCAGGCAGTTTCTCTTCATAGATCGCCTTCGCTTCGAGGAACAAAGGCTCCGCCTTCTCCGCCCTGCCGAAGGCTTTATACACCGTGGCGGCATTCAGAAGAGCGGTGGCGGCGCTCACAGTGCCGCGAAGCTCCAAAGCGTCGATGAGAAAGATGGCGCGCGCCGCATTTTCGAGGGCTTCTTTCTCCCTTCCGAGCTTGCGATAAAGCCCCATGCATTCCTCGCGCAGGCTGAATTCTCCGCGGAGATCACTGCCCTGTTTCGCCTCTTCGAGCCAATACAAGAGATGCCTCTCCGCGTCGGCGTAATCATTATGCGAAAGATACTCGTCGAGCTTCGCGATGACTCTCGCGACATCGATGGGGCGCACGGAATCGGACTTGTAT
The DNA here is from genome assembly GCA_946626795.1 of uncultured Clostridia bacterium. Classification (GTDB taxonomy): domain Bacteria; phylum Bacillota; class Clostridia; order Christensenellales; family CAG-1252; genus CAG-1252. The sequence goes on along the minus strand of CAMOUZ010000013.1, from coordinate 3,849 downwards.
TGATCCACGCAGAAGGGACATTGCGGATCGGTGTAATCGGTGACGTCCATCATCGGCGTGACTTTATTCTCATCCATTTTTCTCTTCTCCTTTCCTCATTTCGGAGGCGATATATTCCGCGTAGAGGGACGCGACGTCCACTCCCGTGGTCTCTTCGATCAGGCGAAAGCCCGCATTGGAATTCACTTCCGTCACGAGAAGCCCGCGCGCGCTTTCGAGAAGATCCACGCCGGCATAACACAGCCCGAGCGCTCCCGCCGCACGCACGGCAAGGGAGGAAAGCTCCTCCGAGAGGGGGATCTCCTCCCCGCTCCCGCCGAGCTCCGCATTCGCACGAAACTCCCCTTTGCGGGTGGCGGAGCGTCTCATCGCCGCGACGGCTTTCCCGCCGATCACGATGACGCGAATGTCCTTCGCGCCGCACTCCACGTATTCCTGATAAATATGCGGCTCCATCTTCAAGGCTTCCCTTCTCTCTTCGAGCTCCGCGAGATCTTTTGCGAGATAGACCTCCCGACCGAACGCGCCGTAACATTTTTTCACGACGATGGGATAGCCGAGGATCTCGCCTACCTTCCTCGCGAAATCGTCTTTTCCCTCCGTGAAACGCAAGGGAGAAGAGACCGTCTTCGGCTGTGGGATCCCCGCCGAAAGAAGGGCGATATGCGTCAGCATCTTGTCGTCTGCAAGGCGGATGCTCTCCGCGGAATTAAAAAGCCGCACGCCGCTCTCTTCGAGCAAGCGCGCGACGTGGATATCTTTATCGAGATAAACGGCGAGATCGAAATGCGTCTTGCCTTTGACGCCCTCCTCCTCGACGCGGAGAAAAAGCTCGTCCGTGCGATAAAGAGAGGCATGCACGCCGAGACGGCGAAGCGCCGCCGCGATGCGTTCCGCACCGGCGTCCCCTCCCCGCCAAAAGGCATTCACGACGACAGCGGCTTCAATCCTTTTCGATGTCATAGGGCGTGACTTGATAAACGTAATAATTCAGCCAATTATAAAAGATGAGGTTCGCCGTGCTCTTCCAGCTCACATTCACGGCGTCGCCGCGCTCCGTGAAATATCTGACGGGCGGCTCGATGGGCTCCCCCTTGTCAAGATCGCGGCGATACTCCTTATAAAGAGTGTCGCGATCGTATTCGGAATGTCCCGTGAGGAAGATCTTCTTGTCGTCACGGCTCTTCAAGATCGAGATGCCGCAGTCCTTGCCGCGCGCGAGAACGGCGAGCTCGGGACATTTCAAGACCGCTTCCGCGTCGATCTCGGTATGGCGGCTCATCGGGATATTGAAAGTGTCGTCCAGCCCCTTCAAAAGCGGGTCGAAAGGATCCACCGCCGCATTCTCGTATATGCCGAAAAGCTTCTTGGGGAGAAGCTTCTTCTTGACGCCGTAATGATAATAAAGCGCCGCTTGCGCCCCCCAGCAGATATAGAGCGTGGAAGTGACATTTTTCTCCGCCCAATCCAAGATCTCCGTGAGCTCTTTCCAATACTTCACTTCCTCGAAGTCGATGGTCTCCACGGGCGCGCCCGTAATGATGAGTCCGTCGAAACGCTTGTCTTTCACTTCGTCGAAAGTCTTGTAAAAGCGCGAAAGATGCTGCCCCGAGACGTGCGTGGGCGTATACGTGTCTGTCTTGATCAAAGTGACCTTCACCTGCAAAGGAGAGTTACTGACGAGGCGCAAAAGCTGGGTCTCCGTCTCGATCTTCGTGGGCATGAGGTTCACGATGGCAAGCTCGATCGGGCGGATGTCCTGCGTCGAAGCGCGGACGTCCCCCATCACGAATATATTCTCATCCGAGAGTATTTTATACGCCGGCAATGCCTTGGGAATGACGATCGGCATAATGTCTCCTTTTCGTCGGCCGCTTAGCGCGCCAACGCCTGTTCGATATCTTGATAAATGTCGTCCGCACTTTCGAGACCGACGGAAAGACGGATGAAATCCTCTCCGATCCCGCAGTCAACGAGCTCTTTCTCCGAGAGCTGACGATGGGTGGTGGACGCCGGATGCAAGACGCAAGTGCGGCTGTCCGCGATATGGGTGAGCTGACGGATGAAGCCGAGGTTACGGATGAAGTCCGCGGCCTTCGCTCTGCCGCCCTTCACGCCGAAACAGACCATGCCGCCGAAGCCTCCCTCGAAATATTTCGCCGCCATCTCGTGATTCTCATCATCGGGAAGCCCGCAGTACTTCACCCAAGAGACATGCTCATTCGCTTTGAGCTTCTTCGCGATTTCGAGAGCATTTTCGCTATGCTTCTTCATACGAAGCGCGAGGGTCTCCGTGCCGAGATTCGTAAGGAAAGCGTTGAAGGGGCTCGGGCTGACGCCGATGTCGCGCATAAGCTGCATTCTCGCCTTCAAAGCAAATGCCGCCCTGCCGCCCTCTTCCACGTACACCGTGCCGTGATAGCTCTCGTCCGGCGTGACGAAATCCGTATAACGCGGATTGCCGCGGTACTCGAAATTTCCGCCGTCCACAATAAGACCGCCGACCGCCACCGCATGTCCGTCGAGGTATTTTGTCGTGCTATGCACAACGACATTCACGCCGTACTTGATGGGGGTGACGAGGCAAGGGGTCGCGAGCGTATTATCCACCGCGAGCAAAATGCCGTGCTTCTTGCAGAGCGCAACGTAACGATCGAAATCGAAGATGTCCATCGCGGGATTCGCAATGGTTTCGCCGAACATCAGCTTGGTCTTCTCATCGATGAGCGCTTCGATCTCCGCGTCCGTAGCGCCGGGCTTGATGAAGCGACATTCGATGCCGAGCTTGTCGAGCGTGATCTTCAAAAGATTGAAGGTGCCGCCGTAAAGGGTGGGGAAGGCAAGGATATTATCCCCCGCTTTCGCCACGGTGAGCACGGTGGTCAAAGTGGCCGCCTGTCCGGAAGAGGTCATCATCGAGGCGACGCCGCCTTCAAGAAGCGCCATCTTTTCCTCGAACGCCGCCACGGTGGGATTCGAGATGCGGGTATAGATATGTCCGTCCTTCGGGACGTCGAAGAGGTGCGCGAGCTCCTCGGGGGTATCATAGGCATAGGTGGTGCTTTGATAAATGGGGATGACATTCGCGTCACCGCTCTTGGGGGTATAGCCTCCATGCAAACAAATGCTTTCTTTTTTCATATTTTCTCCTTTATACGGCGGCGCGCTCCGCTTCGCGGGCGAGCTGCTTCTCTTTCAACGTATTTCTCTTGTCGTACATATGCTTTCCTCTGGCGAGTCCGAGCTCGAACTTCACCAGAGAATGTTTGAAATAGATCTTGGTGGCGACGATGGTATATCCCTTCCTTTCCACCATTGCGCGAAGGCGGTCTATCTCCTTCTTATTCAGAAGCAGGATGCGATCCCGTCTGCTTTCGAGATTAAAATAACTGCCCTTTTCATAAGGGGCGATATAGAAATTTTCGAGAAGGGCCGTGCCTCCGTCGATGGATATGAAGCTATCGGCAAAGCTCACTTTGCCCGCGCGAATGCTCTTCACCTCGCTTCCCACGAGGACCACGCCCGCTTCATAGGTCTCGTCTATGAAGTAATCGTGATATGCTTTTTTATTCTGCGCTATGACTTTTATATGCTCCATACTCAGAAAAAACGGGGGCGTTAAAGCCCCCGAAAATGCCTGCTTTGCCTGCTTGCTCTTACAGAGACTTCAAGATGAAGAACACTACGGAAATGACAAGCATGACCGCGCCGAGGATCAAAGTGATACGCTTCAGGATCTGCTCCTTGCTGCGTCCTTTATTCTTGCCGTAGAACGTATCGCTGCTGCCGCCCGAGATAGCGGAAACGCCGCCCGTCTCGCCTTCTTGCATCATAACGATAACGATGATC
>CAMOUZ010000012.1 GCA_946626795.1 uncultured Clostridia bacterium | reverse complement strand
GAGAATGCGCTGAAACCCATACTCAAAATCGCCGCGGCGATGAGGGTGATCGGGAATCCTCGGAAGGACTCCGGCACGTTCTTGGGCTGTATACGCTCGCGGATGCCAGCGAGAAGCACGATCGCCAGCGTGAAGCCCACGCCCGCGAATACGCCGTTCAAGAAGGATTGAAGAAGATCGTACGCTTTCTCGATATTGAGAAGCGCGACGCCGAGCACGGCGCAATTCGTCGTAATGAGCGGCAAATACACGCCGAGCGCGCTGTAAAGCGACGGACTGAATTTCTTGATGACGATCTCCACGGACTGCACGAGCGCCGCGATGATCAAAATGAAGGCGATGGTCTTCATATATTCCAGCCCAAGGCGCACAAGGACGTATTCATTCACGATATACGTGAAGACCGAAGCGAGCGCCATCACGAAAATGACGGCGAAGCCCATCCCCAACGCGGTACTCGTCTTCTTGGAGACGCCGAGGAAAGGACAAATCCCGAGGAACTGACTCAAAACAAAGTTATTGACGAAGATGGAGCCGACGATGATCGTGAAATAAACGGAATTCATGCGCCCACCTCCTCTTCATCGTTTTCCGGCATCGAATGCAAAGCATTGATCTTGCGCTCTTCCGAAAGACGCATAAGATAATTCACCACCGCCATCAAGGTGCCGTAAACGAGGAATCCGCCTGCCGGCAAGATGAAGATCGTCATAGAAACATTGCCCAAAGAACCGATAGGCGCGCCGAAGATCGAGCCTGCGCCGAGCACTTCTCTGACGATGCCGATCAAGGTCAAACTCAACGTAAAACCGACGCCCATCCCGATACCGTCCAAAGCGCTGTCCAGGACGGGATTACAGGAAGCGAAAGCCTCCGCTCTCGCGAGAATAATACAATTTACCACTATAAGTGGTAAGAAAACACCGAGCGCGTCATATAAAGACGGCAGGAACTTCTGCATCACCATCTGGACGACCGTCACGAACGTGGCGATGATCACGACATACGCGGGAATGCGCACGCGATTGGGAATCACTTTTTTCAGAAGCGAAATCATAACGTTCGAGCAAAGAAGCACAAAAGTGACCGCCGCACCCATCGCCAAGCCGTTGATCGCTTGGGTGGTGACGGCAAGAGTGGGACAGGTGCCGAGCACGAGTCTGAACGTGGGGTTACTTTTTACGATACCGTTCGTAAGGGTATTCAATCGATTGCTCTTCATTTCGTCGCCCCCTTCGCTCTCATATCTTTATACCAAAGGACCGCGGCATTCACCGCATTGGTGACCGCCGTGCTCGACTTGCTCGCACCGCTGACGGCACGAACTTCTCCTCTTGCGGAAGGATCCGTTTTCACGAGATCAAAGCCCATAAAATCCTCCGTGATCGGGACATTACAATACTGCGCGAAATAACTCTCTTCGAGCGCCTTGCTTCCGAGACCCGGGGTCTCGTTCGCCTCGTATTTCGCGATCTTCACGATCTTCCCGCCCGTGATATTCACGAGGAGTTCGAGACTGCCCTTATACGCACCCGTTCCCTTGACGCGAAGAATATAAACGTCCTTCACGGACTCATCCTTCGGCACATAAACGCCGAGAATGTCTCCTTTGTCATAATCCGGCGTCTGCGAGATGCCCTCTTGCAAAGGAAAACGGACGACCGCGCCGTCATAGACGGCGGATGCCTTACGCGCGAGGAGCTCCTCCGGATCCACAGCCGCAAAATGATGGACGAGGCCGAGAAGCGCGCCCGCGGCGCCCGCGATAATGACGAGCACAAGCGCCGTCATCACGATCTCATAAGCCAAACTGCCTTTTCTCATTTCGCGCCTCCTTTCCCCTGCTTGACGAAGCCGAAAGGACGGGGGCGAATAAACTTATCGATGAAAGGCGTGACGATATTCATCAGCAAGATCGCAAAGGAAACGCCTTCCGGATAATTCCCGAAGAAACGAATGAGCGAGGTGATGAGACCGAGCCCGACCGCATAGACGACGAGCCCCGTCTTTGTATTCGGCGAAGTGGCGTAATCCGTCGCCATAAAGAAAGCGCCGAGCATCAAACCGCCACCCAAAAGCGAAGGCAAGATATACGCGCCGACAGCGCCTTTCGCCGCGCCGTAGATCAAAGCAAAGAGCGCTACCGTCGCGAGATAAACCGTCGGAACGCGCCAATCGATGATCCTGCGGATCATAAGATACACGCCGCCGATCAAAACGGCAAGCGCGGAGGTCTCTCCGAGCGAACCGCCCGTCTTCCCGAGAAACATCGCGAGAACGGGAAGATCTTTCACCTTCTCCGCACCTTCGCGTAAGGAAGCGAGAGGCGTGGCGGAAGTCACCGCCGCAACGTCACCGAGACCCGAAGGACCTTTCACGATACAAGCGAAATATTTGAAGATCTCTTTCGCGCCGCCCGCCCAAACGATGGGTTTCACGAAAGTCGTCATGACAGACGCCCAAGCGAGAAGCAGGAATATCCTCGCGGTGATCGCGGGGTTTGCAAAATTCTTTCCGATCCCGCCGAAGAGCATCTTCACGAAAATGATCGCGAAAGCGCTTCCGATGACAGGGACGTAAAAAGGCGCGGAAACAGGGATATTCAAAGCGAGAAGAAGGCCTGTGACCATCGCGGAACAATCCTTGACGGTCTGCTCCTTTTTCATTATGCGATTATAAAGCGCTTCCGTGCCGACAGCCGCGCCGACCGAAAAAATCTCCAAGAAAAGCGCATAGAAACCGTAAAAGATCACCGACGCGACGACGGCGGGCGCGAGCGCGATCAGCACTTCGAGCATAATGCCCGTCACCGTGCGCCTATTCGCGATATGGGGAGAAGAGGAAACAATATACTTCGACATCGCTTACACCCCCTTTTCCTTAATGAGCTTTTTCGCTCTGCGCATGCTTTGGACGAGAGGTCTGCTCGCCGGGCAAACATAGGCGCAACAGCCGCATTCGAGACAGCTCAGTGCATGAAGTGACTTTGCTTTTTTCGCATCTTCCTCCTCCACGGCCCGCTCGATAAACATCGGCATAAGCCGCATCGGACAATGCGAAGCGCAAGAAGCGCAATTAATACAAGCGGAGATAGGCTTATCCCCATCCGAGATCTCGTCGTCATTCAGGAAAAGAAGCGAAGACGTTCCCTTCCCCGTGGACGGAGTCAGATCCGCCTGCGCAAAACCCATCATCGGACCGCCGCTGATCACTTTCATCGTGCCGTCCTTCATCCCCGTATAGGCAGCGATATCTTCATATGAGACGCCGTTGCGAACGAAATAATTCCCGGGGCGCTCGCACATTCTGCCGGAGACCGTCATCGCCCGACGATAAGAAGGCTTATTCAAAGCCACCGCCTCATAGATGGCGAAAGCGGTGTGTACGTTATCCACGACGACCCCGACATCCGCGGGAAGCCCACCCTCGGGGACGACGCGTCGGGTGACGGAATAAATGAGCTGTTTTTCCGCGCCTTGCGGATATTTTGTCGCAAGAGAAAGCACGCGGACATTCTCGGGCGCAATTTCCGAGAGCGCGCGAACGGCGTCGGGCTTATTATCCTCCACGCCGATATACGCGACGGAGACACCGAGAGCGATCATCATATATCTAACGCCTTCCATGATCTCTTTCGTCTTCTCTAAGCAAAGACGATAATCGCAAGTGATATAGGGCTCACACTCCGCGGCGTTAATGATAAGAACGTCAACGGGTGTCCGAGGAGAGAGCTTGACGTGGGTCGGGAAGGTGGCGCCGCCCATACCTACGATGCCGGCTTCCGCAACACGCGACTTCACCGACTCCGCCGTGATCTCGGGAAGAGCGGAAAGAAAAGTCTCTTCATAAAGCCCGTCGTTCTCAATAACGACATGGTCGCATTTCGTCCCGATCGCCGTGCGTTTTTTCACGATCGCAGTCACTTTCCCGCTGACCGAAGAAAAGACATTCGCCGAAACAAAAGACGCCGACTTCCCGATGAGGGAGCCGACTTTCACCTCGTCTCCGACCGACACGGCAAGCGCGGCAGGCGCGCCGATATGCTGAGAAAGCGGGATCGAAACGACCGCGGGCGTGGGAAACTCCGCAAGAGGGACGTCTTTGGATATTTGCTTATTTCCGTCGGGATGGATCCCGCGTTTAAACGTAAATTTCAAGTCATAGCCTCCGAAAACGAATATATTATAGCACGTAGCCGCGCGTAAAGCAAATATATAAAATATAAATTAAATGAGAAAAACCACTGAAAAATTATGACAAAATTATGAAAAAGCTATTTTTTAACTTGTTGAATATTGTATATGTGTAATATAAACTCTTACCGTTTTTTCCTTTTGAGAAAAACTTCGTTTCGCAGGCTGATGAGGAGGGAGATCGAGCCCGTCACGATGAGAAACCAGCCGAAAATCTTCCGAAGAAAAACGGCGTCCCACCCCGCGGAAAAGACAGCCGCCGCAAGCGCGGCAAGGATCGCGGAAGGGAGAAACGCGATAAGATCCGAAGCGGAAACGAGCTTATGCTTACAATGAATGCAGAGCGCGATAACGGACATCGGAAGAAAGGAAACGAGATTTAACCACGCAGCCATCCTCCCCTCCACTCCGAGACAGAGCGTCAAAAGAGGAATGAGAAGCGTACCGCCTCCGAGCCCCATTCCGCCGAGCACGCCGCCGGCAAGCCCGGCAAGAAGATACGCCCACAGCCCGTTCACGCGACAAGTCTCGCTCCCGCGTAAATCATCACGCCGTAAAAAAGAAAAGTCAAGAGCCCCTTGGGAACCTTCCTTAAAAGGATCGCGCCGATCGCCCCGCCGACCGTTACCCCGAGCCCGACCTTCCACGCCAAAGCAAAATCGTAAACGCCCCGCAATGCATAAACCGTCGCGGAGATGACGGAAAGCGGCAAAACCGCCGCGATCGCCGTCGCATGCGCTTTTCTTTCTTCCATTTTCCCGATATAGGTCAGACAAGGCACGACAAGCATCCCCCCTCCGCCTCCGAAGAGCCCGTTCGCCGCCCCCGCAAGCAGACCGAAGAAAAAATATCCCGCCTTTTTTCGGATCTTTTTCGACATAGACATAGTATGCGCTTTGAGAAAAAAGATATTTTCCACTCCACCGAAAGAGCTCTAAAAACGCTCTCTCCGATGATTTCTCGACCTCTTTTCCCCTCTTTACCTTCAAATAACCGTCGAAGCGCGGATCGTTTGCCGTTTTTATTAAAAATAATAAATATAGGATAATCGAGAAATAATCGTTGCTTATTTTTCGGTTATATATTAAAATAGAACAGTACAAAATTCTGTTAAGTACAAAATTTGTATTCGGAAGGATGATTAAATGAAAAAGACTACTTTGAGAATGTTACTTACCCTGCTTGCGCTTTTGCTTGTCTTCACGCTGATCTTCACCGTTGCGGCTTGTAACGAAAAAGACGACCCCACAGAGACGGATGACGAGACGAAGACGGAGGAAACTTTCACCTCACTCATCACGAACGGCGATTTCTCCTCCACCTCGGGCACGACGCAGCCTTACACCCCATCCAGCTGGAATTCTTATACGGTCAGCAATGTGACCGATTCCGAGCAAGCGGTGGCGGGCGTCATCGACACCGGCGCATCGTACGACTCCGCGAAGACCGCTTGGGACAGCATCCCGAACCCCGAAGGCGAAGCGAAAGACAATAAGCTCCTTATGATCTATAATAAAGAGCTCAACGTCTACGGCTATTACGAGTCCTTCACTTCCACGGTAGGCGCGTATTACACGATTTCCGCGAGGATCAAGACGGTGAACGTCGAAGGCGCGGGCGCGACCTTCCGCATCTCCTCGAACAACGGATATTTCTCTTTCAACATTCCCGCGGCGGAGAATTTCACGGAATACACCTTCTACCTCATCGCTCCGCAGACCAAAACTTCTTCGGATTCGAACAACTCCATTTACGTATATCTCACCCTCGGCTACGGCAAAGAGAAATCCAAAGGCTATGTCTTCTTCGACGACATCGTCGTGACCAAGATCAAGTCTTCCGAGTATAAGACCGCCGAGACGGAGAAAGCGACCGACAGCACGGTCAAATTTGTCTCGATGTTACAGCCCGACGGCGAATTCGATTACTATTCCTCCTCCTCTTCTGCCCCCTATACGCCGAGCAGTTGGAGCACGAAGACGGGCGAATCCGTCGCCGACGCGACCATCTCGACCAGCGACTTGAAGCGCGGCATTATCTCCACCGCCACGGAGGATTGGGCTTCCCTCAGCGAGAGTTATTCCAAATACTACAAAGCTGACGGAAATCCCGGCACGAGCGCATTCGGAAACGATAACGGCGACAAGAACATCCTTTCCATCAATAAGATCGCTCAGCCTTCCGGCGAAGACAAATACGCTCCCACCGCCGTTGCTTACACCTCAAAAAACCCCATCCATATCGAGATTTCCACTCTTTATGAAGTCTCCGTATGGGTCAAAGCCGCCGTGGATAAGAGCGAAGCTCCCGCCACGATGACGGATGAGGATTTCGCAAAGCAAGGCGCCGCCATCGTCTTGAACGGCGCAGACAAATACTCCATCACCGCCATTCAGACGAACTACGACCTCAACAACGGCTGGGAGAAGATCACTTTCTACATCCTCGGAAATGAATACAGCGCGAAAGATTTCACGATCGAGCTTTGGCTCGGCATAGACGAAAGCGCCGCGACCCTCACCCAAGGCTCCGCTTATTTCGACAAGCTCACCTTCACCGATCTCGGCACGTTCAGCGATCGCGACGCGAAGCTCAACGAATTAAAGAACAATCCCGTCGTCTCTGCGAATTACAGGACAAGATACGAATACGTCGATTTGAAGTCCATCAAAGCGAATATGATCGAGAATCACGATCTTTCCACCCTCGATTCCGAGACCAATCTTCCCGCGGGAATGACCTTTGCCGCCGTGGACAGCGTGGTCGTCAACGAGGGCGACGTTATCACGAAGATGATCGACGCCACCGCACTTGCGGCGAACGAAGCCGCTTGGACGGAGACCTGGAAGGACGTCTACAAGCTCGACGCGAACCCCCTCTATCCTTACGCATATTCCAACGTCCTTTTGGTCAATAACGTCATCCCCTCCGCATATAAAGTGACGGCGCTGAAAGACTCCCCCATCGAAGTCAAGCAGAATCTGCATTACAGACTCTCCGTTTGGGTCAAGACGGTCGGCATCGACAAAGACGATCATATGACGCTCGAACTCCTCGATGATTCAAACGAATCCAAACATTCTTTCTCCGTCAATACTTCCGAATACTCGGATGAGACGACGAATGACTACGTAGAATACGTCTTCTATCTCCAAGGCGCAACCGCATCCGCCGTGAATGAGAAAGCGAATTCCAATAAGGTCTATCTCTCCTTCTCCCTCGGAAGCGGCACGAAATACGATCCGTCTTCTTATAAGAAAGGAGCTTTCCTCATCGCGAGCATCAATATGGAGCAGATCACTTACACCGAATATAACAAAGCGCCTTCGAGCGACTATTCGACACAGTACTCCTTCGCTTCCGATACGTCGCCGACGATCACCAACGGAAACTTCAATACGTACGACCTCGAAAAGACCGAGATCGATCAAGAGAACGGTCAGGTCAAGCTTCTCGACGAGTATGATAATAAAGGCTACTACGTCGCCGCCATTCCTTCGAGCTGGGAGAACAACGTCAATGACACCTACGGCACCTTCAAGGTCTCGCAGAATACAAAAGACGGCGTGAAAGACGTAAAGGTGAATAAGCTCATCGCCGGCATCATCAATAAGAACAACGTCGATGAGACGAACTCCTATCTCGGGCAGTTCGGTCTCGACGCGAATCTCTATAACGGCTGGGCGGACAGCGTCGTCGAAAGCACGAAGATCAAGTCAGTCGCCTTCGGCGCCCCGAACCTCCTTATGATCACGACGCGCAATGATCCCGCAAGTGAGACCGTCACCACGGTGACCCTCAAAAACACCTACAAGGAAGACGACGCGGACGAAGACGCAGAGGAGAAAGTCAACGACAAGACCAAGACCCCCGCGATCAAGAGCCCGACGGTCTCCCTCTCCGCGAATTCCTACTATGTTTTGAAATTCTATGCGAGAGCAACGGTGGGCGCCGTCGGTCAAGTCTATCTCACCACCTCTTCCACTAACACGGAGACCTCTATGCTCTCCATCGTGGCGTCGAACAATTGGGTGGAATACATCTTCCTCGTCCAGACCGGTCTTTCGAGCGTGAGCGCGAATTTCGAGATCTATTACGGCGAGAAAGGCAATGAGGACACCCCGTACAGCGGCACCATCCTCTTTGACAGCTTCACTTACTACACCATTGAGGAAGACGTCTTCAACGAATACAAGACGCGCGAAAATACCGACACCGCCGTCTTCACCACCACGACCTTCGATACGGACAGCACCGATTCCGAGACCGCGGTCAAGCCGAACCTCTTCTCCGGCACGGGCGAAAGCACTTCCGGATACGTGAACAGCGACGCGCAAGTGGCGGGCGTCATCACGAAAAATTCTTATAAGTACGAGAATCTCGGCATCTACAAGACCGAAAAGGTCGAGGGTGACGACAGCACGCAAGACGAGATCGTCGGAAGCCTGACGGCGGACGTCATCTTCTCCACGGCGGGCATCACGGACGCTACGATCGGAAATTACGTTCTTCTCATCAATAACCGCAAGGCGAATTACTACTCCTACGAGACCACTTCCCTCACCCTCGAATCAGGCTCTTGCTACAAGTTTTCCGCTTACGTGCGCACCGCTTGGCTCGAAAAAGGCAAGAATGCGAAAGTGAAAGTGACGATCGGAGATGACGCCTACACCCTCGACGTCAATACCGGCTCCTATGACGAAAACGGCACGGAGACGATCGGCGAATGGAAGCTCGTGAATTTCTACATCAACAATGAGAAGTCCTCTTCCGTCACCGACGCAAAGCTCTCCTTCATCCTCGGTGAAAACACCGATGAAGGCAAGCTCAAAGGCTATCTCTTCATCGATAACGTCAGCCTTGCGCCCACGGATAACGCGACCTTTGCCGCCGCGACCGCAAGCGAATACACCAGTGTGATCGATCTCAAAGACGAAGAGAAGACCGACGAAGAAGGCGACGGCGATGACGAAAACGGAGACGACGATGACGGCAAAAAGAAGATCAGTTCTACCCTCTTCTGGACTTACGTCACTTCCATTGCGATCGCTGTGATCCTTATCGCGGTCATCGCGGCTTGGCTCATCAGAAAGTACGCGCCGAAGAAAGTCAAGGGCGCGAAGGGCAAGGCTGCTTCTTACGACAGAAACAATACCTCGAAGCCCGAAGACGAGAAAGAAGAGACGAATTCCGGCACGCCGCGTGACGAATATAAAGACTGATCTCTTCCGAATCCACAAAACCGAAAGAAGGACTTGCCCAAACAAGTCCTTCTTTTTTTTTACGAAGCTTCCGTTGAAACGTCTTTCACTTATAATCCGCGCTTCTTTTCCATATATTATAAAGCAATACCTTTAAAGGACGAAACGTCCGACGGAGCCAGAATGCGCACGCTGAAACAAAGCACGATCCTCATCATGATCTTTTCCATCCTTACGCGGATATTATCTTTCCTTTTCAAGATCTATCTCTCGCGGAAAGTGGGCGCGGAGATCCTCGGGCTCTTCCAAATGTGCGTTTCGGTCTTCGCTCTCTTTTGCACGATTTCCGCTTCGGGCATTCCGCTGATCCTATCGAGAAAGACGGCGGAATACACCGCAAAAAAACGCTCCGAGGAGCTGCACTCCGTCGTAACGGGCGCGGCGCTCCTCTCCCTCGGCACGGCGTTTCTCCTCGTCGTGACGGCTTTTTTCCTGCGTAGCCGTTTGACTTTCTTGTTCTCGGACGAAAGGTGCCTTCCGCTCTTTTATATCATCTTACCCGCGCTCATCAGCACCGTACTCTATCAACTTGTGCGGGGATACTTGATGGGGAAAAAGCATTATATCGAATATAGTCTTACGGAACTGCTCGAAGAGATCTTAAAGATCGTCGCTTGCGTGACGCTGCTCTCAAACGCTTTTCTTCTTCTCTCGAAGGACGTCGCCCTCGCGATCGCCTTCACCGTGACGGATTACGCCGTAATGGCGGTGCTTCTCATCCTCTATTTTGTCAAAGGCGGACGCATCGCGAAGCCGAGCGGCATAAAGGATCTCGTACGCTCGGGCACGCCCATTACGCTTATGCGCGTATCCGCGGGCTTCATCTCTTCCTTCATCGCCATCGCACTTCCCGCGGCGCTCGTTCGCAGCGGGCTTACCGCAGGTGAAGCCGCGGCGGAATACGGCAGAGCCGTGGGAATGGCTTTCTCCCTGCTCTTCGCCCCACTCTCGCTGACGGGGGCACTTTCCGTGGTCATCCTTCCCGAAGCCGCCGCACTCGCAGCGGAGGGAAAATGGGCGGAACTCAGGCGACGCGTAGATCATTCCATCCTCTTCATCTTTTTGATAACGGTCTTCTTCTACGCCTTATACGCCGTGATGGGCGAATGCTACGGCGAGCTCTTATTCGGAGATAAAAAGGCGGGGACATTCATCGCCTTCTCCGCCGGAATGGTCATTCCCGTTGCGCTTACGGGACTCATCAACACCACGCTGAACTCTCTCGGAGAGGAAAAGAAAGTTTTCTTCGCTTTCGCCCTCTCCGCCGTCTTTCTCATCGCGGAGATCCTCCTCCTGCCGAAATATATCGGGATCTATGCCCTTTCCGTGGCGGAAAGCACCTTCTACCTCTCGCAATTCATCTTCGGCATGGTCTTCCTCTTAAAAAAAGAAGCGCTGAGCGGCAGTTCTTTTCGTCCTGCCCTCAGCATTATGCTCATCGCCTTTCCGACAATGTTATCAATGAAAATAGCGGATAAAATCTGCGAAAGCGGCTCCCTCTTTTTGCGCGCGGCGCTGGTCTCGACGGTGGGCGCGGCGACTTACGCTCTGCTCCTTTTCCTCTTTCGCCCCATACCGAACGTAAAAGCGATCCTATTTCGCAATAAAACAAAGCCGAAGAAGATCAAGCGGCGTTCGCACTCTTCGCGCGCGGCGCAAGAAAACGTTCAAAGAAAGGCATGGTCAGAAGATTGATTGTGGAATTGATCAGCATAACCGTAAGCTGAATGGGAAGCCTGCCTATCATATACACCCAGAAAGTCTTTTTGGTGGCGGCATAGACAAGCCACAAGCCGAGCGTATTCACAAACATACTGCAAATCACGTACGTGGCAAGATAACTGATCAAAAGTAGAATCCGACGATCGAGCTTGATCTTTCGCACAAACCCGGGGATCACGCCCATTAAAGCGGAAGCAAGGGTTATAAGCGGGATCCAAGCCCCTTTCGGCCAAAGGATACAGCCCAAGACGTCTCCTATCAATCCGACAAGAAAACCTGCGAAGGGGCCGAAATAAAATCCGGCGAGGAAGGTGGGGATATAAGTAAGGCTGATCGCATATCCGAGCCCATCCGCCGTCCAAGTAAAAGCATTCAAGAATACGTTTACGGCGGCAAGAAGCGCTATATAAGCGATCTTTTTGGTCGAAATCTTCATAAAAAAAACCTCCTACAAAGAAGGTCCATTGAAAAATATGACTATTCCACAACGAACGCAACAAGCCACCGCAGGATCTCCCTTTCGTTTGCAAACAACGTCCCATTTTGCAACACTTTACGCGGCTTATCTACTTTGTGTTTTTATTGTATTTCCTTATGGAAAGAATGTCAAGCGATTACGCTTCCGTCTTCGCCTTTTTGCCGCGGAAACGATAATTTTTATACTTCTGCAAGCAGAGCGAAAGCTGCTCTGTCTCATAGACGTACTCGGGATCCTTGCGCATATAAAAAGCCGTGCCTTGTTTGGTGACGAAAAGGAACTCTTCCTTAGTCTCCACAATGGTCTTCAAAAGATCGTAGGAGACCTCGATCCCTTGCTCTCCCTTACTGCTTTTGCAAAGCTCGTCGAAGCTGTCGTCATGAAAGCGAAAGACGAAGATCATCTCCCCGCGAAGCGCAAGGATCTGTCCGTACGTCTTCTTCAACGAAGCGGGCTGGAAGACGAATTTCATCAAGTTGATCAAGAGGATCACCGTGATCGCAAAGATCAAGACGACGGGAGCGCGCAAGAATACATAAACGACGATCATAAGCGCGCCGAGAAGCATCGCAACGCCATACATGATCCATTGCGAAAGCCCGACCATAAGCTCGTTAAAGCGTTGGTGCGCCCTGAAATCATAGACCGTGGTATTCTCACAAACAATAGGCTTTTCCATATCTATCTCCGTTTCTCATTCTAACATATGCCCAAGGGCAAGTCAAGGCGCTATTCCAGCGACCAATCAACCTCTTCTCCGAAGCGCGCAAGGAAGGCATTCGCCTTCGAAAAATGTTTGCACCCGAAGAACCCCGCATACGCGGAAAGCGGACTCGGATGGGGTGCTTGCAAGACGAGATGACGAGAAGCGTCGATGAGGCTCGCTTTACTGCGCGCATTCGCCCCCCAAAGGAGAAAGACCATCGGCTTCTCCCGCTTGGAAAGAAGGCTGATCACGTGATCGGTGAAGGTCTCCCAGCCATGTCCGCGATGAGAGAGTGGCTGCCCGAGGCGGACGGTCAACGTGGCATTCAAAAGGAAGACGCCCTCCTTCGCCCATTTCTCCAAAAAACCATGCGCGGGCGGGACGAAACCGACGTCGTCCGACAGCTCCTTATAGATATTTTTCAAAGAAGGCGGCACGTCGATCTCCTTCCTGACGGAGAAAGAGAGCCCATGCGCCTGCGCGACGCCATAATAAGGATCCTGCCCCAAAATGACGACTTTCACATTCTCATAGGGACAGAGCTTGAAGGCATTAAAGATATCCTCCATCGGAGGACAGACCGAACGCGTGCGATATTCATTCGCGAGGAAAGCGCGCAGATCCTTATAATAAGGCTGCGTCCATTCCCCTTTCAAAAGCTCATCCCAAGAATTTCCGATATGTACCATACATATAGTATATCATATCCATATCTTTTTGCAAAGAAGGAAAATACGATTGACTTCCTCCTTCTCGCACATTATAATAACAATATATGCGGGAGTCGTTCAATGGTAGAGCACCAGCTTCCCAAGCTGGCTTTCGCGGGTTCGATTCCCGTCTCCCGCTCCAGAAAGCACTCAGAAATGAGTGCTTTTTTTCATTTCGAAAGGGAATCGAATAGGGAGCCGCGAGGAACGAGCGCTTTGCCAGGCAAAGGGAAAAGGCTTTGATGCCTTTTCAGCGGGTAGGCCCGCAACAAGCGGGGATTCCCGTCTCCCGCTCCATAAAGCACTCAGAAATGAGTGCTTTTTTATTTAAAACGGGAATCGAATAGGGAGGCACGGGGAATATTACCGTCGGTGCTTATAATAATGTATTTTCTTTTATTCATTTCAAAGAGGTTTTATCTTTACTCTCAAAATCTGTTTTCAGATTTAGTTCTCATACAAAAACCGCACTCCTAACGAAGTGCGGTTTTCTTGATCTTTATAAGGAAACGAGCCTTACTGCGAGCGCCTTATTCCGCGATCTCGTAGATGCTGACCTGTTTCTTATCCTTGCCCACTCTCTCGAAACGGACGACACCGTCTTTCAAAGCAAAGAGCGTATCATCCTTGCCGCGACCTACATTGACGCCGGGATGGATCTTCGTGCCTCTCTGCCTAACGAGAATATTGCCCGCGGGGACGAACTGACCGTCTGCGCGCTTCGTGCCAAGACGCTGCGCCGCGCTGTCTCTTCCGTTCCTCGAGCTGCCTACGCCCTTCTTGTGAGCGAAAAGTTGCAATCTAATAAACATATCACTTTACCTCCACATTAATGTACCCCGAATAGCCTTCTTCCATATCCTTCACGCTGAGATACAGCGTATTGAGGATCACACCGCAGTCATGCCTTTCGGCGTCCGTCATATCTTCGGGCAGGACGATTTCGAGCTCACCGCTCTCCTCATCCACACGATACCGCGCCTTGACTCCCACGACTTTTAAAACGCCGAGGAGCGCGCCCTGTATCAGCGCCGACAGCCCTGCGCAGACGATGTCCGCACCGCTGTCCGCATACCCCGTATGACCACGGGACTCTATTCGGACGAAATCTTCGCCTCGTTTATGAAATACCACCTCGGTCATTATTTAACAATGGACTTGATGAGTATTTGCGTAAACGGCTGCCTATGACCTTGACGCGTGCGCTCATTTTTCTTCGCCTTGTACTTAAAGACGATGATCTTCTTGCCCTTACCCTGCGCCAACACTTCTGCTTCGGCATAAGCGCCCGCAACGGTGGGATTTCCTGCGGAAATGCCCTCTTCGTCGCTGACCATGAGCACATCAAACTTCACGATGTCACCGACATTCGCTTCGAGCTTCTCGACTTCGAGCTTCATGCCGCTTTCCACCTTATACTGTTTTCCGCCTGTCGCGATAATAGCGTACATATACTACCTCCTCTTACCAGTCTCGCTGAATGGGGTGAGCAAAAAGCTACTTTGAACCCGTATCATGCGGCTCAGACATTATCGTATCATTTTTCTCTTTACGCTGTCAAATGAAAATGCGCATATGCGCGAAATATTTTCGCGCGCGCAAAAATCAAAGCATTTTATACATTTTATCGCGATCATCAAAGAAAGCGAGCGCTCCCAAAGCGGGCGTATCCTCCGGCGATTTCGGGACATTGACGGGGATCCGTAGCCGTCCGTACAGGAAATCCGCGAGCCCGTAGCTATTCGCAAAGCCGCCCGTCAGAGTGATGCCTGCGTGATACACGTCCTCGATGAGCTTCTCGGGACACATCATCGAGACGCTCTCGATGACGTCTGCGAGGTTTAAGGCGACGTCGCACATCATCGGGAAAATCTCATTCGCCGTGATCTCGGTCTGATGCGGCGTATTATCCACGAGATTTCTGCCCGAGACCTGCGCGTCGATGAGCTGATTATCATAGAAAGAGCCGATCTTGATGCGAAGCTCTTCCGCTCTCGTCGGGGAGATGCCAAGACGATAATTATCCGCGAGATAGGAGCAAATCTTACGATCGATGGCATTCGCGCAGACCGTAACCGAACAGCCCGTAATGATGCCCGTCGGACCGACGATCGCAACGTCGGAGACGGAAGCGCCGCTATTCACGATGAGGTTATAATCGCTGGACAGCAAGGCGCTGATCGCGATGGGCGTCTCCATAAGAATGGGGCTTTTTAAGCCGGCGCTTGCAAGCACGTTCTCGAAATTCTTCCTTTCCACGACGGAGGTCCCGCAAGAGATCAAAGCGATGACTTCCAGTTTGGGCGAAAGAAAACTGCGGCGCGGTAACGCTTTCTTTATAAAATCTTTCAGCATAAGCACCGCCGCTTCGGCATTCTCGATGACGCCCTCCTTGATGGGATGGATCAAAGAAGCGCTATGCAGACGATCGCGACTCTTCATATAGCGTTTTGCCTCGGCGCCGGACGCCAAAAGTTTGAGCTTCCCTTTCTGTTTCGTGACGACGACAATGGAGGGCTCTTTAAGCACAACGCCCTTTCCGCGCGCCGCGATCACCGTAAAGGCATATCCCATATCCAAAACAAGTTCGCTACTATACATTTTCCACTCCCATTTCCGACAGTACCTGCCGAAGCTTTTCCACGGGCAGCCCCATTATACAGCTGAAACTGCCCTCATATCTTGCCACCACGACGCCGTCCTGCACGCCGTACGCACCCGCCTTATCCAAGGGAGAATACCCCTTGACATAACGCCGAATATCCTCTTCCGTGAGCTTCTTGAAGACGACGTCCGCCTTGTCATAAAAGACGCGCTCTTTCTTCCCCCATCTAACGGCGACGCCCGTATAAACACTATGCTTGACGCCGGAGAGCTCTCGTAGCATCTCCGAGGCTTTCCCCTCCGTAAGAGGCTTCCCGTAATACTTCCCGCGACGATAGACAAGAGTGTCCGAGCTGATGACGACAGTATCCTCCGAAGGCTCTATTCCATCCTGCTTACCGAGGGCAAGATCCATCACCCGAAGATGCGGGCGGAGATAACGGGATTTCTCTTCCGTATCCGTCTTGCACACCTCGAAATCCGGCAGGATCTCCGCGAGCAACTCTTTCCTGCGCGGAGACGCCGAGCACAACAACACTCTCGTCATATCTGTATTATACTATATCGACAAAATAATGTAAAGAAAGATATTTTGCGCAAATCTCACTTCCCTTTCGGAAAGGCGCATAAGGGGAACGGCGAGCGACATAAGATACTCTATGAAATGGTACAAACGAACCATCGTGCTCGCGATCGGACTTTTCTTGGAGCTGATTTTCGCCGTTCTTTCCGCCCTGCTCGTACGGGCGAACGGAGAATGGGTGGCGTCCCTTGTCCTCCCTTACTTTGTCCCTAAAAGCCCCTTCTTTTTCAGCCTGCTCGGCGAGGGGATCTATCTCTTTTCGGCGCTCTCCCTCGCGCTCTACGGAGAGAGAAAAGAAGACCTTCCGAAAGGGATACTTTTGACCGTCCTCGAAGGCGCGTCCGAACTCGTCTTCCTCGCCTTCTTTTTTGAGCTCACCTATGAGATCACCTCCTTCTTCCTCGCGACGATGTGTCTCCTTTTATCCTTCTTCAACCTGCGCTCCTTCGCCGCGAAAAACGAAAACGCCGCGCTTATAAGGCTCCCCGTCGTGATGATTAAAATCTATATTTGGAGCATTATTTACTGCGTTTTGACCCTGAATTTCACATAAAAGAGCGTGCGCCGCGGCTTCCCCCATAAAACACTTGAAAAAAGCGAGAAATATTGATATAATCAATATATGTTACTCGCAATGGACGTTGGAAATACGAATATCAAGCTCGCCCTCTTCGACGGGAAAGAGATGAAATCCAGCTGGCGTATCTCCGCCACGATCATCCGCACCGCCGATGAATTCGGCATCGCCTTTCGTGACATCTTTACCGCGCACGGATATTCTTTCAGCGACGTGGACGGCATCATCATAAGCTCCGTCGTTCCGACATTGAACTACACTTTGGAGCACGCCTGCACCTATTACATGCATATCAAGCCTTTGATGGTCTCCTCTCTCGTCAAGACGGGGATCACCATCGATTATGCCATTCCCAAAGCGCTCGGCGCGGATAGAATCGCTTCCTCCGCAGCCGCGTTCGCTCTTTACGGCGGACCTTGTATCGTCGTGGACATGGGCACGGCGACCACGTTTAACGCCATCTCCGAAGACGGCGTCTTTCTCGGCGGCGCCATCGCGCCCGGGATGAAGACGAGCCTCGACGCGCTGGTCTCCCACGCCTCACAGCTCCCCCTCGTGGAGCTCTCTCTTCCCTCTTCGCCCATTGGAAAGAACACCATAACGAACATGCAATCCGGCATCATTTACGGCTATCGCGGGCTGGTGGAGAACATCATCAAGGAGATCAAACGGGAGCTCGGCGAGAAAACGAAAGTCATCGCAA
The DNA here is from genome assembly GCA_946626795.1 of uncultured Clostridia bacterium. Classification (GTDB taxonomy): domain Bacteria; phylum Bacillota; class Clostridia; order Christensenellales; family CAG-1252; genus CAG-1252. The sequence goes on along the minus strand of CAMOUZ010000012.1, from coordinate 1,901 downwards.
CGGGCGGTATGACCAGCGTCATTTTATCGGAAAATACCGAATTTATCGATTATTACGATCGCGCACTTACATTAAAAGGGCTTCAAATCTTATACGAACTGAACGCATAAAGGAGGACATTATGAAAAAAGTAGGCATCGCCCTGCTCGGACTCGGCGTCGTCGGGAGCGGCACGTACCGCATCTTGGAGAGCAAAAAAGAAAAAATCAAACGTGACTACGGTGTGGAAATCGAGGTGAGACACGTCTTGGAGAAAGACACGTCCAAAGCCGTCGCCCTCGGGATCGACCTCTCGAAAGTTTCTTGCGATATCGCGAATGTCGTGAATGACGACAATATCTCCGTTGTGGCGGAATTTTTCGGCGGGATCGAACCCGCGCGCACCTTCCTCCTCGCTGCCTTAAAAGCAGGCAAGAGCATCGTGACATCCAATAAAGAGCTCTTCTCCAAGCATTGGCCCGAGCTCGAAGCCGCGGCGAAAGAAACCGGCGCAGGCATCTATTTCGAGGCGTCTTGCGGCGGTGGCGTGCCCATCATTCGCGCTCTTCACGAAAGTTGCCAAGGAAACGACATCCTCGAAATCAAAGGCATCGTGAACGGCACGACGAACTACATCCTCTCCAATATGAGCGAGCACGGAAGCGACTATGCGGAGACATTGAAAGAGGCGCAGAAGCTCGGATACGCCGAAGCGAATCCTTCGGCGGACGTGGACGGCTTCGACAGCACATACAAGCTCTCCATTCTCTCCTCTCTTGCTTTCAACAAGAGAGTGCCTTACACCGCGATCTACCGCGAAGGCATCAGCAAAGTCACGATCGACGACATCAAATTCGGAAAAGAATTCGGTCTCACCGTAAAGCTCCTTGCCATCAGCAAGAACGTGAACGGCAAGATCGAAGCGCACGTCTACCCCGCATTCATTCCCGACGATCACCCCTTGGCAAAAGTCAGCGGCGCTTTCAACGGCATTTACGTCGTGGGCGACAACGTCGGCGAGCTTATGTTTTACGGCAAGGGAGCGGGCGACCTTCCCACGGGAAGCGCCATCGTCTCCGACATCGTTTACGCCGCCACGCGTGCGGAGCACAGACGCTACCCCTTCATCCTCGAAGAGGAAGCGCAAGATTTCAATAACGACTTCGCCAGCGAATATTTCCTCCGTCTGACCGTCAAGGATGAGACGGGCGTGCTCTCCGCCATCACGGGGATCCTCGGCAAAGCCGGCATCAGTATCGACAGCATGGTGCAAAAAGCGGGATCAAACGGGAAAGCGACGCTTGCCTTCGTCACACAGAAGACCACGGAGCTCACCTTCCGCAAAGCGCTATCCGAGCTGGAAGCCGCTCCTTGCGTCACCGAGATCAACAGCGTAATCCGCGTGGAAAAATAAAACCAAAAGGAAGTATAAGACAAGATCCGCAAGGGATAATCCTTGCGGATCTTTTTTATCCGTGAGATGGAAAAAGAAGATGGCTGACAGCCATCTTCTTTCTTCATTTTCATTTTTTCGGAGAAGCCTCCAAATGACTCAGATCAGATCCTCGTCATCCTTCTTCGGCTCATCCTCTTCTTCGCCGAAAGACGAAGACCTCGAAATCACGAGCTCGTCTTCGCCGTGGCTGTCCGAGGCGGGAAGTATGATGTCTATCTCATCGGAAGAGATCTGCTCCGTCGAGAAGAGATCATCCGAGGAGGTAGTAGGCGCGACGGTCGGGAAGATATCGAACTCATCATCCGCCTTTTTCGCGGGGGCCGATCCCTTGGGCACAAAGGACGAAGGCACGAACATGCCGGGACGCGCCGCCTGTTTCTTCGGCTCGGGCTTCTTCGGCTCGGGTTTCACCTTTTTCGGTTCTTTTTCCTTCTGCTTGCGCTCTTTTTCTTCCTCTTTCTCACGC